>JAHJUB010000118.1 GCA_018829455.1 Candidatus Omnitrophota bacterium | reverse complement strand
CGGTCAGCAATTTCCTAACTTCTTCTTTTTTACCGAGCAATTCGTATTCTTTTTCAAAAGTCAACCCCTTGAAAGATAAAAACTCTTTAAAACTTAACGGAAAAATCTTTAGGGTTAAGGTACGTCCGGTAAGAAGGGTGGCCAATTCATGCGAGAATAATTTAGCGGAAGAACCGGTAACAATAATCTTTATTTTTTCGCGTCGTTCCAGCGCCATTCTAACCCATTTTTCCCACCCGGGAAGGTTCTGTACTTCATCTAAAACCAGATAGACCAATCCGTTGCGGTTGACATGGGTTCGGTAGGCCTGGTATATTTCCTCTAACAGCCCGGTTTTCAGGTATGGTTCAAATTTCGGTTCCTCAAAAAGGACGTAAAGAGTGTTTTCGGCGTTAGTTTCCTTGGATTTTAGATTTAGAAATTGTTTTGTCAGAAAGGTCTTCCCGGCCCTTCTTGGTCCAATTACCGCAACCACTATGTCCTGGGTGGATAGATATTTCTCCATGTCAGCAAGGTAAAACCCTCTGGTCACGCCCAGGTTCTGTTTCCTTCCCCACAAGTTTAAGGGAGAAAGCGCCTCAATCAGATCTTCTCTTTTTAACATTTTTCCCTCAATCTATATCATTTATAATATAATAATCAGTATAAAGCATATCATTTTGAATATGAAAAGTCAAATACGCGGGAATGACAATACATTTTCAAGAATTCTGCCGGGAGTACTACCGTCATACCTTGTAGTTTCTTGACCGGAAAATGCTTAAGATTTCCCGTTACCAGATATTGGGCTTTTCCGGCGAGCGCCACTTCCCAAAAGGGTTCATCATCTTGATGCGGCAGATGTTGGGCAAGTGATGGTGCGGCAACCGCGGCGCCGCTTGCTTCTATTTGTGCCAGGAGGTCATGAATATCTGTTGGATTAAAGGAAAACATAGGCCGCAGGAGAACCGCTTTGTATTCCAAGAGAATACGCGCGTCATACAAAAGCGGCAAATCCCCGGAAATTACCAGCCGCACAATCTCTGCCGGAGGGCCAAATGCCTCTAACAGACCAGAGACAAGCGCATTCGTATCCAGTACTATCTTCACTTACGGTTCCTTCTTGCGGCCGTAATTTCAACATTGACATCTTTCAGGGAAAGTCTGTTTGTGCCTATTTTTGCCGAATATTTTTGCATTGAGACTACTGCATTTTCCGCCCGAATCCGACGCATCATCGCCAGAGATTTTTCCAGCACATTCTCCGAAATTGCCGTAATGATAGCAAAGGGTTTTCCGTTTGAAGTAAGTACCATATCTTTCTCTTCTAACAGGGCCTGTCGGATCTGGGCTGGTTTGTTACGCAAGTCCCTCACGGTTACAAATTGCATATCGCGTCGCGCCTCCTTTTTAATCGATTGCGTGCCCCCTCACCCCCACCCTCTCCCCAAAGGGTAGAGGGAGATCTTTTCAATTATACACGATTGTCACCCATTATGTCAACAAATTAAAAGAGCGGGACGAGTACAGGTGACAGGCTGGACTTGTCCGTCGTAGCCCGTTGTTGGCGTAGGCGGACGCCTGTCACCTGTGGTGTCATCCTAAGCCGAGAAAGCGCAGGATGACATCTTTAAGGTTGTGAGAATCGGTAACTTTATGCTTTTCAAAAAAGGGCAGGAGAATCTCAGTAAATAGGAGTGGCGTTTCATAAGGTCTAAGATAAATCCACAAATTCATCAACCGTGAGACCTGACTCTCTGATAATAGCCCGCAAGGTTCCTTTTGGAAGATCCCCGGGGTGGTTAGGTATGGTTGTTCGTCTCTTAGTGTGGGGGTTATACCAGATTTCGTGGCTTCCTCGCGCTTCCCGGTCAAAAATAAAACCTGCCCTTCGCAATCTTTTCACTGCTTCGCGATAGGTTAGTGTTGGAAGTCTGCTCATACGCTAACACCAACTGGAATTCTTAGGGTTTCAATTTTCGCTTTTGGGACTTCCAAATGAGCCGGGAGAGAATCTCCATGGTCAACGCAAGATTCAATAATCTTTCTGGCAACATCTTGAGCTATTTCGATGGTTTCGGCAATCGTCCGGCCTTGGGCAACCAACCCTTGGATGGTATCACTGGTAGCTAAGTATCCGCCCTCTTCCAGTTTTTCAAGCTTTATTTGAAATAGATATTCGCTCATTTTTCACCTCTAAACTATTATACCACAAGTTGACGGACATCTTACACCGTAACCGCTACCCTGGGTTCAGGAAAGACTGTAACTTCGTCCCGGGGCCAAGGTGGGACAGGGCGACTACTGGATTCCCGCCTACTATATGGAACGCATTAAATATTTGCACATTGTTTTTCTTGTAGGGGCTTGATTCATCAAGCCCGCGGGTCGGATAAATCCGACCCCTACAAATTAATTCCTACGGATTTAATGCATTTATTTACTGCGTTTTATATATCCGCAGGAATGAAACTTATTTATGTTGTTATGTTGACCAGGTCAGGCGGAGATGTTTTAGTTACCCACAATTTCCGCATTTCTTCCGCCCAGAAGACCGCGCTTGCGACCAGTAATATCTTGAGCCAGTTAGTCAAGCGGAGGGGAACGGTGGAGAAAAGATTTTGTAAAAACGGGAGATAAAGCACTCCCAGTTGCAAAACAATTGCGGCCAGGATACCGCCGACCAGAAATTTATTGCCGAAGAAGGGCATTTTAAGGATAGACCTCTTTTCGGACCGGCAGTTGATTCCGTTAATCCACGCGGTAACGGCCAGCGTTGTAAAGGCAACCGTCCGGGCATAGTTCAGGGGTTGTCCCCGGCTCAATTCGTAAAAGAAGAGTCCAATTATCCCGGAGGCCATAATGGGCGCGCGGAAAGCGAGGAGACCGAGCATCCTTCCGGTTACAATCGGTTCATCTTTCTTCTGGGGCGGCTGATTCATTACCTCTTCATTGGGTTCCATAATCAGGTTTACGGTCAGCGCGCCATCGGTAATCAGGTTTATCCACAAAATCTGCAGGGCGAGCAGCGGCAGCGGAAGACCGGTAATAAGCGCGGTCAGCAAGACCAGAATCTCCGTAGTGCTGGAGCAAAGTAGGTAAAGCACGGTTTTGCGCATATTTTTGTTTATGCCCCGGCCCTCTTCCACGGCGCTGACGATGGTGGCAAAATTGTCGTCGGCAATTACGATGCCGCTGGCTTCTTTGGCCACATCGGTGCCGGTGAGGCCCATCGCGACACCGATATCCGCGGCCGCCAGAGCCGGAGCGTCATTGATGCCGTCGCCGGTCATCGCCACAACCTCTCCCTGCGCCTGCAGAGCCTTAACAATCCGGAATTTGTGATTGGGTTCGATTCGGGCAAAAACCGTGAAGTTTTCCACCACCTCTTTCAGTTCTTCATCGGTCAGGGACTCCAGAACGTCTCCGGTAATTCCTTCCTCTTCCCGGTTTTTTCTGATTCCTAATTCCAGCGCAACCGCCTCGGCTGTGTTTAAGTGGTCGCCGGTAATCATAAAGGTTTTAATGCCGGCTCTCTGACATTCCTCAATCGCTTTTTTAGCTTCCGGCCGGGGAGGGTCAATGTTGCCAATCAGGCCGATAAAGACCAGCCGGTTTTTAAGATAAGCGAAATCCAGTTTTTCACCCGAAACCCCCTCTATTTCCTTCCAGAACCCGAAGGCCAGAACCCGTAAAGCATCGCTGGCCAGTTCGCTAACCTTATCCAGCGTCTGTTCGTAAACGGCATCGGTCAGGACCTCGGTCCGGCCGTCAACCAGATAATGGCCGCAAAATTCCAGTATTCTTTCCGGCGCGCCTTTGACGCAGACCATCGGTTGGCCGGCCGGAGTTTTATGCCGGGTTGCCATCATCTGGAGATGGGCTTCAAAGGGAATTTCGTCGGTCCGGGGAAATTCCTCGTTGAGACGTTTTAAATCTATTCCGGCTTTGACCGCGGCCACTAAATAGGCTATTTCCGTGGGGTCTCCGTCGACTTCCACCTTCGGATTTTCTCCGGGGAAATAGTTTAGACGGGCATTGTTACAGAGGCTGGCCACCTGCAAAATGAGCCGGATGCCCGGTTCTTTGTCCAGATTCACCTTTTCGCCTTTGAGTGAAAGTTCTCCGTCCGGACGGTAACCGGCGCCGGAAATCCCGATATCTTTGTTAACGAGAGCGATACGCCGGGCCGTCATCTCATTGCGGGTAAGAGTGCCGGTTTTGTCGCTGCAGATGACCGTCGCGCTGCCCAGCCCTTCAACCGCGGCCAATTTTCGGATATAGGCCTTTCTTTTGGCCATCCTTTGCATACCCACGGATAGGGCAACGGTTACCGCAATCGGCAGCCCTTCCGGAATGGAGGAAACCATCTGGCTGAGGGCAACCATAAAGATTTCGTAAAACTCCATCTTTCTAACGAAGTATCCGATGGCGAAGGCGAAGACCACCTGAGTTGAAACGACCAGTATGATAACCTTGCCGAACCCTGCCATGCGGCGCTGAAACGGTGTTTTTGGTTCCGGTGTGGCCTGGATGGTTCTGGCAATCCGGCCCAGTTCCGTGTTCATGCCCGTGGCAATGACCGCGGCCTTTCCCCGGCCGGAGACCGTCACCGTTCCCGCAAAGACCATATTGAGCCGGTCGGCCAGCACCGCCTTTAAATTAATCTGCCCGGCTGTTTTATGGACCGGCTGGGATTCTCCGGTTAAGGTGGATTCGTTGATGGCCAGCCTCACCGATTCTATAATGCGGCTATCCGCGGGTATTTTGTTGCCGGATTCAAGCAGAATTATGTCTCCGGGCACGATCTCCTCACCCGGCACCTCCATTGGTTCGCCGTCGCGCACCACCCTGGCCTTCGGAGCCGAAAGTTTTTGGAGTGACTCCATCGTTCTTTTCGCCCGGCTTTCCTGGATGAAGCCCATCACCGCATTGGTAAAAAGGACGAAAAGAATTACGGACATATTGGTTATCTTCCCGACCAGCAGAGAGATTATGGCGGCAAACACGAGGACGTAGATGAGGGGACTTTTGAACTGGGCCAAAAAAAGCAGCAGCAGACTTTCTTTTTTTTTGGTTTCAAGTTGATTGGGGCCGAATCGGGAGAACCTTGAAGATGCTTCCCCGGCGGATAAGCCGGATGCGGTTGTCTGAAGGGATTGCAGAACCCCGGTTACTTCCAGAGCATGCCACTTAACGTTATCCATAGAAATAAATGTATCTGGTATCTTATTAGCCAAAAATAGTCAAATTTCCGTCACCCCGCTAAAAGATAATTACATTAAAGCATACCACGTTTTTACCCGTCGGTCAAAAAAAATCACAAAACGTCAAAAAACAAGAGCCGCTTCAAATCTCTGTCTTTTTGTTTTGGACCCTTGACACGGTCATTACACTAATTTGACGTCAAACGTAGAGTTTTGTGTAGTACGTTCCGACGTAGTGCGACCCTCCCCACCTACTACACGTGGGGACAAGTTTTTGGGTCGCCGGGAGGGGACACAGCCCCTCCCCTACATTTAACCGCGCCCAGCAAGCTGGGCAACTACTGGATTCCCGCCTAAAACATGCGGGAATGACACCCGGTATTCATTTTTGAGCAATCAGGTATTTGACCGGACCGGCAGGTCCGGCAGGATGTCCTTCAGGAGAATGAGGCCGACGTAGTAATCGCCTTCCTCGGTCGCCTCCAGAACCGGGACAGCATAGCAGCTGCACCCCCGGAAGACCTCAATCGCCTTTTCCACCGGCTCGTCGCGGTAGAGTACCGGTATGTCCGTGGAGAGCAGGTCTGCGGCGATGACCAGGTGGTCCATCTCCTCGCTGAGAATCAGGTCGCGCAGCTCGGAGAGCCGCAGTACTCCCCGATAAACTCCTTCCTGATCCACCACCGGATAGATGGAAATTTCCAGGCCCCGGATGTGTGTCATGATAGAGAAGAGCGATTCGTCGATCTTCAGGGGCTGGAAGTCAAGGTTAAGGTAGTCCTTCAGGCCGCGGTAATCATCCCGGTGTTTGAAGCCGGGAAACAGGAGCAGCCGGCTGGCAACCGGTCCCAGGAAAGTGGTCACAATAGAGATGAGTATGATGAAACGCAGGAGAGTCGGGGCCGGGCCAGGAGCATGATGACCAGGCTGGCCAATAAAAAGAGAAGGGTTGGGTCCATTAATTAATGACGATATTCACTAACTTACCGGGGACTACGATTACTTTTTTAATCTCTTTGCCGGCCAGGAGCGCTGCAACTTTCGGGTCGGAGCACGCCTGGGATTTAAGGTCTTCTTCTGAGACGCCGGCATTTATTTTCAGGCGGCCGCGCACCTTTCCGTTGACCTGGATTATTATTTCATGCTCCGTTTCAACGAGAAATTCCGGATTGTATTCCGGCCATTTTTGAGAGAAGACTGAGGGTTTGCCGGCCAGTTTTTCCCAGAGTTCTTCCGAGAAGTGAGGGCAGAAGGGCGCCAACAGGAGCGCCATGGTCTTCAACCCTTCGGAGAGGTCCGCGCCGGAGATGTCATTCTTATCCGTTGCGCCGGAAAGATAGTTGCTGAACTCCATCAGGCGCGCGATGGCGGTGTTGAACTGAAAACGGTTGACCGCGTCTTCGGTGACGCTTTTGATGGTCTGGTGCTGGCGGCGGCGGAACTCCTTTTCCCCCCCACCAACCTCCCCCGCCAGGGGGGAGGGTTCTTTTTCTTTATTCCTCCCCCTTGAGGGGGGAGGTGAGGT
>JAHJUB010000206.1 GCA_018829455.1 Candidatus Omnitrophota bacterium | reverse complement strand
TAACGTCGCCCGGGGACTCGTGGCAGAAGCGCCATTTTAGGCCGGTGGGAAACCCAGCCCCGCCGCGGCCGCGCAGTCCGGACTGGTCAACTTCTTCGATTACTTGCTCGGGGGCCATTTCCCATAGTGCTTTGCTGAGGGCGTCATAACCGCTGTGAGCAATGTAGTCCTCGAAGCGGGTAGGATCAATCTCACCATTCAACTCCAGCACTCGTCGCATCTGCTTTGTATAGAATGGCAACTCGTTGTCGTGGATGATGATTTGCTCCGTCACTGGATCCACGAAGACCAGTCCGTCAATGATCTTGCCCTGGATGATCGTCTTGGCCACGATGGCTGGTACGTCGTCCACAGAGACCCTGTTGTAGGCAATTCCCTCTGGGTCGATGGTGATGAGCGGCCCCAGTTCGCAGAACCCGGGACAGCCGGTGGGTATCACCTCTATCTCGTCGGCCAGTCCTGCCTCCCGCAGGGTTTCCTGCAAGCTAGCCAGCACTTTGCGACTCCCTAGCGCGCGGCAGCCCGTGCCATCGCAGACTCGAATGCGACGCTGCTGCGGGTCGGCAGCGCCCCGCAGTCTTTGGCGGTAGTCAGCCAAAGACTGCGGACTACGCAACTTGATCATTGCTCACCTCCCGCCTGACGCATAGCGCGCTTCAACAGCTTGTCCACCTTCTTGGTCGTCACCTGTCCTTCGTATTCGTTATCAAGAACCACAACGGGTCCCAGAGCGCAGCAGCCCAGGCAGTTGACGGTTTCCAGGGTGAACTGACGATCACGGGTTGTTTCGTTGGGCTGAACGTCCAACGTGGTCTCTAGGCGATTCAGCACTTGCACTGCACCTCGGACATGACAGGCGGTGCCGGTGCAGACGTTGATCGTGTGCTTGCCTCGAGGTGTTAAACTGAAGCTGTGATAGAAGGTGGCTACACTATAGACCTGGCTCAAGGGCACCCCGAAGCGCTCACTGACCAGCACCATTGCCGCTTGAGGCAGATAACGATATCGGGCTTGGATCTCTTCCAGCACGGATATCAGAGAAGCACCCTCGCCATTCTCCTCTATTGTCTCTGCCAGCTCGCTCGGTTCGAAATCTATCACCTTACCATCCTTCTGGGCTGATGTCCCAATAGGGTGTGGGTTTGCTTCCCGAAGTTGTAACCCAAACCTCTTGTGAAGCATATCACAAAAGCCATCGAATTCTCATAGGAAAGAGGGAAGGGGATATGAAAGGTCCATGAAAAAGAACTAGGCTAGCTTCGCTTTATGCGAAGCTAGCCTAGCCAATAGAACCAGGGAACCTGGTGTGGGAAAATCTAATCGCAGCCCTCATCGGGGTCGACCAGCATGTAGCCAACTCCTGTTGAAGTTAGGATATATCGAGGATGGGAGGGATCTGTTTCGAGTTTGCGGCGCAGGTAGCGAATGTAGGCTCGTAGATAGTCAATGTCGTCCCGGTACTCCGGCCCCCAGACTGCTGTGAGCAGGTCTCTGTGTAGCAGCACTCGATTGATATTGAGGGCCAACTGGCGTAGCAGTTCGTACTCGGTACGAGTGAGAGATACTCGTTGGCCTCGCATTTTCACGGTGCGACGCGAGAAGTTGAGTTCCAGCTCCCCACACACAAATGTGCTTGTGACTGTCTCTTCGGGGTGTTGGCTGCGTCGAAGGACCGCTCTTACCCGGGCCACGAGCTCCTTGGAGCTGAAAGGCTTAGTTAGGTAGTCATCGGCACCTGCATCGAAGCCGCGTAGAATGTCGACCTCTTGAACTTTGGATGTGAGCATGATCACGGGTACATCCGAGAACTCTCGCAACCGGCGGCACACCTCAAATCCCTCAGAACCATGGGGAAGCATGACATCTAGCAACACGAGGTCGGGTTGTTCCAGAGCAACGGCCTCGATGGCGCCCTCGCCACTGGTAGCCGCGATTACTTGATATCCTACTGCCCTTAGCACTTCAGTGACCAGTCGTATGACTTTCGGCTCGTCGTCCACGACCAGGATCTTTTCAGTCATCTTGTTCCCTCTCGTCTTCGATCATCTCTTGCTTCCGATTTCGCAGAGGAAGCGTGAAGTAAAACGTGCTGCCGCGCCCCACCTGACTCTCTGCCCAGATAAGTCCTCCGTGGCTCTCCACAATGTTGCGGGCGATAGGGAGTCCCAATCCTGAGCCAACCACGTGGCGACCCAGGCCTGACTTCACTCGGAAGAACTTCTCAAACAGGCGATTCAGGTGCTCCGGCGCAATTCCGATTCCCTGGTCGGCCACACTGATGACGACTTCACTCTCGCGCAGCTCTCCTCGCACGACAACCAGTCCTCCCTGTGGCGAGTATTTC
>JAHJUB010000117.1 GCA_018829455.1 Candidatus Omnitrophota bacterium | reverse complement strand
CTTGAGGGTGGCCGTAACCTACTGTCCGGAAGATCCAACTGCGGTTTGCCTCGTCGGAATAATGCTTGGTATCCAGAACACCATTCACCGAAGTGTTAACCAAATCAACCCGGCAATCCTTGGCGTGGGTGTGGTAAATTGCCTCACCAAGTTTACGCACGGCCTGCACCGGGTCTATGCCCTGCCAAAAAAGGTGGCTCGGGTCAAAATTGGCCCCGATTACCTTCCCGGCCACTTTCCTGAGATTTAAAAGGGTTTCCGGGTTATAAACCACAAAACCGGGATGCATCTCCAGCGCAATTTGGGTTACACCATGGTCGGCCGCAAATTTTACCTCTTTTTCCCAGAAAGGAAGAACTTTTTCCTCCCACTGCCAGGCAACCGTCTGGCTGAAATCATCCGGCCAGGGACAGGTTACCCAGTTAGGTGTCCGGTCTTTCGGTCCGCCGCCCGGACAGCCGGAAAAGGTATTGATAGTCTTTAATCCCAATGCTTCCGCCAGCAGAATCGTCTTGTGTTGTCCCGCGACGTGGGCTTCGGCAACATCCTTATCCGGATGCAGGGGATTGCCGTGACAGGAAAGCGCCGAGATAACCAGGCCGCGCCCGGTAACCGCTTCTTTGAACTTCCTGGCCTTATCCGGACTGGCCAGAAGTTCATCCGGGTCGCAATGAGGACTTTTGGCGTAGTTGGCGGCGCCGATTTCCACCGCCTCGCAACCAACTTCTTTTACGTAATCAAGCGCCTCTTCAAAACTCTTGTCGCTAAAAAGCGTCATCAAAACACCCAATTTCATATAATCCTCCGTTGGTGTCTTTCCCGAATGTTCGTATCGGGAATCCACGCTTTAACGTAGTGCGACCCTCCCCACCTACTACACGTGGGGACAAGTTTTAGGACCGCCTGTAGGGGCGGGGTTACATCCCCGCCCGCGGGAGGGGGGCGGAGCCCCTCCCCTACATTTATTGATATAAAACAACACATTTTTATTAGTATGTACCGTACTTTTTCACCAACTCCATTACCTTTTGGTAATCCGTAAAACTGATATTCTTCGGGATTGAGTGGTCAGAGTGGTAAATATATCCGCCGCCTTTTTTACCGGCTTCAAACTTGGTTTTAATTTCTTCTTCAATCGCAGTTGGGTCTGCGGCCGCGCCGACCATTTTGCGCACGTCAATGCCGCCCATAAATGCCAGCCGGTCACCGTAGAGTTTTTTCAATTCAATCAGGTCCATCCCGGCCTTAACCTCCAGGGGCTGAAGACAGTCCAATCCGGCTTCAATCAGAGAGGGGATTAAAGGCTTGACGTTCCCGCAGGAATGGAGAATGGTCTTCATGCCATTACGGTGAAAAAAGTCAAACATATGCTTGTCCGTCGGAAAGATGAGGTCCCGATACATCTTTGGTGAAAAAAGGGAACTGTTCTTGTAACCCATGTCATTGTAGAGGAAAGCGCCGTCAAATTCGTAACCTTCATTCCGGAGCATCTGGCAGGTATCAACCGCAAGCTTGCCCACGGTTTCAAACATATCCCTGGCGGTTTCCGGGTCTTCGGCCATCAGAACAAGCAGCCGCTCGCTGTTCATAAAAACCTGGCAACGGTCATAACCAGTTGCCGCAGAAAAACAGATGAATTTCCCGTCCGCTCTTGCCTGGTGATACCGGTTATACATAATTGCCCAGTCTATCCGCTTATAATCCGGTTGCAGGCGGGATTTAAACTTAAGCCAGTCTTCTTTTGTCTTAACCAGCGTATCAACAACTTCCGGGGTGGTGGAATAGTCCCGGAAATTTTTTCTCTTGCCGCCGTCCGGCGTGGTGGTCAAAATGTAGTTTTCGTTCTTCTCCAAAATTTGAACCGGGTACCGGGCGGAAAGATCCGCGCCCAACGAAACAAGTTCGTAATCAAAATACTCCTCAACTGGTATTTCCTCCAAAAGTCCTTCTTTGTGCCATCGGGCGATGGTAGACCCCCAGGGGGCATCCTGAATGGGCACCCGGTCGGGTTCCCGATGTTCCAGAACCGCCTTGATTCTTTCTCTGCTTGTCATTCTTCCTCCATCTGAAGTAAGATATATGTTACTATTTGTAATTTGCGATAGTCAATGCCGGAGTGGTGGAATGGCAGACGCGCCGGACTCAAAATCCGGTGAGGGCAACCTCATGAGGGTTCAACTCCCTCCTCCGGCACCACTCCCTGACAAAAGGAGTTGAAGAGAGCGAAGTCAGGGATTGCGACAAATAGGCAGCAATCCCAGCGAATGGCCGACCCGAGGCGGGGTGAAAGCCGAGCGGCGCCAACTCCCTCCTCCGGCACCACAAAAAACCAAAACAACAACGCCGAGCAAGCGCGGCAACTACAGATGACAGGCGAGACGCCTGTCCTACTATATGCTGGGATTGCCGCTTTTCACGGTTTCCGATGGCGCATCAGCCCAGATTCGCTCCAGACCGTAAAACTTCCGCGTTTCCGGCAAAAATATGTGCAGGATGAAGTCCCCGTAATCAAGCATGACCCAGGAGCTTGCCGGAAAACCTTCTTTGCCCAGGTGATGTTTCCGGGGCAAACGAAGAGCCACTTCCTCCGCAATCGCCTTAACCTGGGGAAGACTCTCGGCGCTGCAAATAATAAAATAGTTAGTGAAGGTTGCCACCCGGGATAATTTCAAAACAACCACATTCTTAGCCTGTTTTTCTTCCAATATTCCAATTAGGTCCCTGATCTTTTTCGGCAGTTTGATGTTTCCTCCTTTTAATACAAGAGGCGACCCTTATAGGGTCGCACTACTTAATAATGCGGCTCATCTCAAAAATCGGCAGCAGCACCGAAATCACGATTCCGCCAACCAGAACCCCCATAACCACAATCATAGTCGGTTCAAGTAGAGCCACCAGCCGGGTCAAACCGGTCTCCAGGTCTTCTTCGTAATGCAGGGCGGCCTTTTCCATCATCTCCGCCAGTTTCCCGGTCTCCTCCCCTACCCGGGCCATCTGGACGATAAAGGGCGGGAAAAGGGGATTGCTGTTTAACGCTTGGTTCAGAGAAATTCCCCGTCCTAAATCGTGTGAGATAGCCGTTAATTCTTTTCGGAATGACGGGTCGGGAATAACCATGGAAACCAGATGCATCGCTTCAATCAACCTTACGCCACCCCGATGAAGAACAGAAAGGTTTCGGGCAAAAAGAGCCAGGAAATGTTTTCGGGAAAGTTCTCTGGCAATCGGCAGACGCCCTATTATCCGCCAAAAATACTCTCTCCCTTTTTGAGTCCCCTGACGCTGACGCCACCAGAAGTATAGAAAAAACAGCAAAATTAAAACCGGGATTCCAAAGCGTTTGAGAAAAAGGACGAACGAAAGGGTAAAACGGGTAAAAGCCGGAAGCAAAACACCGCTTTCCGCAAAGACGGCGCTGACCTTGGGCAACACTACCAGAAAAAGGAAGAGCAAAACCACCAGGGAAATACCGGCCAGAAAAATCGGGTAAACCAGGCTGTTGATTACTCTGCGCCGCAATCTTAAAGCGGCTTCTTCGGAACGGGCAAATTCAGAAAGGGTTGCGCCAAGAGTTCCGCTTGCCTCAGAAGCGGCCGCCAATTCCGGTAAAGCAGACGGAAAAACCCCTTCCCGGCGCAGCGCCTCCGAAAATAAAGTTCCACGGCGCAGCGATTCAGATAAACTGCGAAAAGCACGGGCTAAGACCGGGTCCTTAATCTGGGGCGCAACCGTTTCCACTGCCTCCACAATCGGAATATGACTGTCAATTAATGACGCCAATTGACGCAAGGAGGCGGTGGTTTCCTCCTGGCTTACTTTCCGGCCCAAAGAAAATATTTTTTTGCTCGCGTCCGCGACTTGAAATTCTATGGGAAACAGGTTCCGGTTCTTCAGCGCCAGCCGGCATTCGGCGGGGTCGGCTGCTTCCAGCTCACCTTTGACGCGACGGCCGCTTTGGTCAAAACAGAGATAGCGGAATAGGGGCATTTTAATGCGGGAGGGGACATAGCCCCTCCCCTACTTGTCATCCCCACGTGTACTAAGCGGGGATCCAAACATCTAAAGTGTGGATTCCCGTTTAAAACATACGGGAATGACATCATTTTTTTAATTGGTGACGCGCAGAACCTCTTCCAGAGTTGTCAGACCTTCCAAAACTTTCTTTTCTCCGGAAGCGCGCAGGGTGCGCATTCCTTTTTTATGCATATATTCCTTCAATTCCGGCGATGGTTTCTTCTCTAAAATCCGGCGCCGGATTACGTCATCAAGGATAAAAAACTCAAAAATTCCGGTGCGGCCCCGGTATCCGGTTTGAAAACAGCGCTCACAGCCCCGACCGCGGAAAATGGTCTCTTCCGGCGTGAATGACGCAATTGGAATCTCGCTTGACGGAACCGGTTCCTTACAGTAATTACAAATCAGCCGAACCAACCGCTGGGCGATGACCGCCAGGACGGAAGAAGAAATAAGGTATGGTTCTATACCCACTTCCATCAACCGGGTAACCGCGCTGGCCGCATCGTTTGTGTGCAGCGTGGAGAAGACCAGATGACCGGTCAAACTGGCCTGAATGGCCATATCGGCTGTTTCCCGGTCACGGATTTCTCCAACCATCAAAACGTCCGGGTCATGGCGAAGGATGGAACGCAGAGCGGCGGCAAAAGAGAGCCCGATCATCGGGCTGACCTGAATCTGGCTTAAGCCCGGAATCTGATATTCAACCGGGTCCTCCAGCGTAATAATATTGCGGCCGGGAAGGTTTATCTTCTGTAAAGCGGCGTAAAGCGTGGTTGTCTTGCCGCTGCCGGTGGGCCCGGTCAGCAAGATAATTCCGTGGTCGGAAGAGATGAACTTTTCCATCAATTCCAATTCGTCCGCGTAAAATCCCAGCGTCGGAAGGGAAAAAAGGAAAGAGGCCTGGTCAAGGAGACGAAGGACCGCCGCCTCCCCCCAGTAAGTGGGCAGGATGGAAACCCTGATGTCAATCGGACGACCTTCCAGGTGGACGGTGGTACGCCCATCCTGAGGCAGGCGGCGTTCCGCGATATTCAGCCCGGACAAAATTTTAATGCGGGAGATAACCGCCGGTTGCATCGTGGCCGGCAGTTTAAACATATCATGCAGAATCCCGTCAATACGGTACCTGACCCGGAATTCATTTTCCTGGGGTTGAAGATGGATATCGCTGGCGCCCTGCTGAAGAGCTTGAAAAATAGCCTGGTTGACCATCCGGATAACCGGCGCCTTATTGGCCAGGTCCAGCAGGTTTTCCCGGGTAGAGCCGTTTTCAACCGCGTCGGGCAATTCCGGTGTAACCGAAATATCCCGGCGTACTTTTTCCTGACTGGGACGCCAGTAGTTGCGCTCCAGAAGTTCAATGATTTCCGGGGTCAAACCGAAAGCAAGTTTAATTGAAGATTTTAATCCTGCCTCAATCTCAAGCCGGGGCAGACGCAGCGGGTCCGCGGACACGACGAAAATTTTATCTTCTTCCCTGATTGGCAACGCTTTCCAGCGCTGCCAGGAATCAAAAGGAATCAAGCCGACCAGGTCGGAAGAAAAAAAAACTTGAAAATCCTTCTTAAACGGAATCTCCAGTTGCTCCGAAAGACCGGAAAAGAGCTCTTCTTCACCCAGGACGCCCATTTCCATGAGGATTTCGCCAATCCGCTGCTGAGGTTTTTCCTTCTGAACGGAAAGGGCTTTTTCCAGAACATCTTGGGTGAGAAGATCACGGCTGACGAGAATTTCGCCTATTTTCATTTTGCCGTATCGCTCTGCTTTCCTTTGTTCGCAGCCCCCAGGGCGGCCTTCTTCTTCTCGGTGACGGTAACGGCTTCTTCTTTGGTGGTGATTACGGTGGGGGTAATAAAGATATAAAGACTGGTCTGCTGATTTTTTTTGGTCTTGTGACGGAAAAAGTACCCCAGAAGAGGAATATCCCCGAAACCGGGAATCTTCTCCATCGTATCGTCGCTGTCGTTACGAGTTAAACCACCCAAAACCATCGTCTCCCGGTCGTTTACGATGACGCTGCTTTGAGCGGAACGTTTGGCGATGGTGGGCGCCAGAATACCGCTGCCGGCAACAGAAGAAGATACGAGTTTGGTTACCTCTACGGCAATCTCCAGCCGGACGTTCCGGTCTTCGCTGATGTGTGGGGTAATTTTCAAGGTTATGCCTACATCCTGATACTCAAAACTCTGGGTTGGAATCTGACTAACGGTAGTACCACCACCATAGGTAATCTGTTTGGTATAGGGAATGGTGTCAACTATCTTAATCAGCGCTTCCTTATTATCCAGGGTAACTATCTGCGGTGTGGAAAGTATCTTAAAATTGGTGTTTTTTCCGTAAAGTTTCAGGAGCGCTCCGATGTTAAAAGGAAAATCATTACCTTTAATCACTCCGGCGATAAGACCGGACGGTTGAAGCCCGGCTTCCATCGTCGCCAGGGTGTTGGCGTCAATAGTTCCGCCCACGGAACCGAAACCCCGGTAAGCGCCTTCCGCCGGTTCAAAAAACTGCCACTGAATTCCAAACTCCCTGACTAAATCCCCGCTCACCTCGGCTACCAGCGCCTCAATTAACACCTGACTGGGTCGGCGGTCCAGTTCTTTAATGATCTTCTCCAAAGAAGCATAGGTATCGGGGTTGGCGGTAATTATAAGGTCGTTGGACGATGGGTTAGCGGTTATGGTTACTTGTTCTGCAACTTCTCCGGGACGGAGCGTCTTACCTTTCTGGGCCATAACCGCAGTTAAAACCCCGGCCATTTCCTGGGCGTTGCTATTTTGTAACGTATAGTAATGGATTGTTTCCTGACTCGGAGGCGCCGGCCGATCCAACTGCTTCACCATCTGAAGAAGTTTGCGGATATTGCTGGCTGCATCGGTAATGATTAAGGTGTTGGTTTTGGTGTCAGCGCTCAAACTCCCGCTTTTGGAGAGGGAGGTACTTAAAAGCGGCACAAGCCCGTCCGGCTTACTGTACGAAAGAGGCACTATCTGGGTAATGAACCGGTCCCCGAAAACTTTCAGTTGCTCCGGGTCGGAACCAACGCTGACCTCAATGTTTCGGCCCTTGGCCTCGGCCAGCGGGACGATGTTGACGACGCCTCCTGGCGCCGGAATAGCCGTAAACCCATACAAATTCAAGATGGAATAGAAAACGGCCTCCGCCTCCTTGATGGGAATCGGTTTGGCGGAATAGATGGTTACCAGGCCGGAGACGTTCTGGGGGATGACAAAATTATTGCCGAGATAGAAGTTCATCGTCTGGATGAACGTCTTCAGCTCCACGCCGGGAAACGCGATGGATATCGTCTGATTATCAGCGGCTGATTCGGCGGAAAGGGAAGTTTGGTTTACGGCGCCGGCCGTACACAATGCCAAAAAAAAGATGAAAAAAAGAAGTCCCCGCTTCCCGGCTGCGACGATACTTAATTTGGTCATTTTGGATTTTTATGGTAGCGACCCTGAAAGGGTCGCACTACGTAGAGATGGGAGGGGACATAGCCCCTCCCCTACACAAGATTACAGATGACAGGCGAGACGCCTGTCCTACTGTATCAAGGGGTGAGTTGAAAACTGAGGGTGAGCGGACTGCCTGCCCGCAGGATTTCCACTGCAAATGGCGTTCCGGGCCTGATGGAACGATATATTTCGTTAACCTGGGAAAGTTTCTCCAGGGCAATTCCATTTACCCTGGTAACAACATCCCCGTTCTGGATGCCGTATCGGGCCGCCAGAGAACCGGCGGCAATATTCTTAACCCGATAACCGGCTACCTTCCCTTCCGAAACGACCGGGGCCACTTTTAAATCCTGGAGTTCCGCCGGGTTCTGGGCAACCTGCCGGGTAATATCCGCCAGACTTACGGAAGTACTTGCCAGCATCTTTTCTTCCGCGGCGGACTGGTCTCTAATGACAGGCGGGACTTGTCCGCCGGAGCCTTGGCGAAGGAGGACGCCTGTCCTACTGTCCAACATAGGGACGCCTGTCCTACTACTTAACGCCGACTGGTTAACCACCGCCGAAAGGGAAAGAACTACTTCTTTGTTCTCTTTGTCAAGTAAATTAACCCGGTCCGACTCAATCCGGACAATCCGGGCGCCGGCTATTCTGGCGCCTTCCTGATAGATACTTTCGCTCCGGGCCTGTCGGTTTTCAATCACGGCCAGGGAAGAAAGACCGTCGCCGACAACCGTCCCCTTCAGAACCAAAATCTCCGAAAGGAGCGGCTCCCGGATAATCGGTTTCACTTCCACCTTCGGCGCTGGAGGCGGGATTAAACGAAAGAGGTCTCGCTGGTAGAGCGGGGAGTAGTTTCCGGCCAGGAGCAAAATACTCTGGAAATAGAGCATTCCCTTGAATTTGCCAACAAAATTCTTCCGCATATTTTTATCACCACACTAGCCGCCGCCGGTGGTTTTCTTCTCCAGAATTCCAACGATAGCCGCAGTTGCTACCGGGCGAATTTCCCGGTCGTTATCCTGCGCCAACTCAAAAAGCAACATCAGGGAATCCAATGATTCTTCGTCTAAATCCTGAAGCATGCCTAAAGACTTAATCGCCAGTTTTTTGACTTCCGGGTACTTGGTGGTTTTTGCGATAGTCCGAAAAACCGTTCCCATAACCCCTTTCCATTCTTTCTGGTCAAGAGTCAGGGCTTCGCGTATGCTAATCAAAGCGATTTGCCGAATATTTTCATCCTTGTTGCCCAACTGCACAACCAGGTTCGGGATAGCCGATAGTTGTTGTTCGTCAATTTTGTCAATGTTGACCAAAAGGACCATAGACCAGAGGCGAACCTGCGGGTTCGGATGATTTTTCAGATATCCCTCCAGCATCGGCTTAATTATTCCCGCCAAGTCTTCCTTGTCTATCCTCTCTGCTTTTATAGCCGTTGGTGCAGCGCCGGCGGCATACAAGTTTTCAGATATTGCCGCTACCGTGAAAACAAAAAGGACTAAGAAAGGTAAATTTAAAAAACGATTAATTTGTCGAGTAGACATCTTTTCAATCCTCCTTTAGATTGTTAATGCCCCTCCCAGAACCGTGCTTGCGGATTTCCCGCACACGGCTCTTCAGGAATACATCCTCATCACGAGGATAGAGCATAGGTCAAGTGATATATCTTTGGCACAGGCAAAGGATTATATTTCTTAAAGCGACAGAATTGAGCATAGGTATAACTCTTCTTCTGACTCCGCCTATTTACCCACTTATAGGCTAACCTTGATGTCTGTTCCTCAAATTTCCTTAAACCTTGTAAGTTTCCACTTATTCCGTAGTAGCGGTAGTGCCCTATCAATTTTATCCTTAGGGTCTTCCACCACTCCCCTAACTTTACACGGTTTCGGACACTCTTCAGCCAGACATTCATCGCTTTTATCTTCTGCCTGAATTTCTTCTTGCTTGTCCTCCGTCCTAACTTAAATTTGCCTCTTCTGGTTTTATCGCAATAATGCGTAAAACCCAGAAAATCAAAATCCGCCACTTTACTGCTTTCTCTTTGCGCCTTCTGCCAGACATAACGACCAAATTCTATTATTCTGGATTTGTCTTCGGCTGTCTTTAACCCAAATTCACCAAGTCTTTGCTCCAACCTGTCCCCAAACGCCTTTGCTTCACTGCCCGCTTGAAAGCAAACGATGAAGTCGTCGGCATATCGGATAAATTGAGCGTATCCCTTTAATTCCTTCTTAACTTCCTTCTCAAACCACAGGTCTAAAATGTAGTGAAGGTAAATATTAGCCAGTATCGGACTTAGCACCCCGCCTTGGGGTGTGCCTTTGTCCGGCTGAATAAACTTGCCTTCTTCCATTATCCCTGCTTTTAAGAAGCGGACGATGAGCCTTAGCAAACTTGTGTCAACTATCCTTCGCCTTAACAAATCTATCAACCTCGTGTGGTCTATGGTATCAAAGAACTTTTCAATATCCATATCCACCACATAGTTGACCGGTTTGGTCATAACCGCCTTGTCCAGCACATCTAAAGCATCGTGGCATCTTTTGTTAGGACGAAATCCAAAAGATACATCCGTGAAGTCAACTTCAAAGATAGATTCAAGGATTTTCTTTATCCCCATCTGGACTATTTTGTCTTCTACCGTGGGTATTCCTAATCCCCTTTTACCTCCATCCGTTTTGGGGATATATACCCTCCGGACAGGTTGTGGTATATACCGCTTCGCTTTTAACTTCACCACTAAATCCTTGAGGTTTTCCTCTAATTTGACTTCATACCCTTGAACACTTACTCCATCTACTCCGGAAGCCCTATCCCTTTTCAGCTCCCAGAAACAGGCTTTGAGAAAATCCTCGGTCAGCAGATACGCCAGCGTCATAAATTTATAGTCCGGATTTTCTCTGGCTCGTTGAGTTAGAGAGGCAAGTTTCGTTGCCACCTGCTGCCCAGTTCTATGCCTGACAGGTGTCTCCCCTGCACCCCCTGGCATTCCTGCTACCCCCTTCTCTCCACCTATTTTCATAGGCTTCTTTGATACTGTGGGGTAGTCCGACTGCCAATGTATAATATTTTGCCGTATCTTGCCGTTTATAGGCTTGAAACCGCATTCTTTCTGGGAATACATTGGCTCTCCCGAGTTCATATCATCTCCCTGTAGTATCTCGCCGCCGTCTTAGACCCCGCCGGGTTCTTATAACCTCGCCTCTTCTCCCTTTTATATCACTTTCGTGTCGCCTCGGGATTTTCTCATCCCTACTACGAGTGAGTTTGTCGGTTATAAGACTATTGCCTGCTCCTTAATGAACAGTTTCGGCCTCCGAGATGATGGTTATTTCGGGGCTCAATCCGTTCGCTTTCGCTGCGGCTCGATACCTCCCTTATCCCGCACCACACAGCCAGTTACCTGACTATATGTGAGATTTGGTGATGGGCTGGTGGCTAACCTTTACCCATCTCGGACTTGCACCGATAAGAGACAATACGCTTTCTCTCGGCGCACTCATTTTTGGTTCCTCCTTCAATTCAATTAAAACCACTTCTGGCCGATAATCCCCTTCTCTAATTCCTTGCCGGAAGGCAGCGCTTTATATTCCCGGGTAAGAGTGCGGCCTTCCTCGTAGGTTTGTACGATGCGCGGGGTCAGAAAAAGAATCAACTCAGTATTCCTCTTAGTCAGCGTACTCCGTTTGAAAAGATTGCCTAATAATGGAATTTTACCCAGAACCGGAAACCGGGTTTCAGTTTTAAAATCATTTTTACTCATAATTCCACCGACCACCAGGGATTCCCCGTCCCAGAGAACGATGTTCTGGCTGGTGCTCCGGGATGCAACCAACGGATATTTTTGGTATAAAACCGTGCCACCGGTAATTATCGGCACATCGATAATTTCCGAAACCCGCTCCACAACTAAGTTTACGTTCAAAGCAACCGTGCGGTTCCCCTGAATCAAAGGCGTTACCGTAAAAGTTGTCCCAACTTCCTTCTCTTCCACTTCACTCGTAACGTTCTGATAAGCATCGGTCCCACTGCCGACCGTCGTTGCCGTTGAAGTAATGTAAGGAAACACCTCTGAAGTTGAAATCACGGCCGGGGTGCCGGAAATGGCCATTATGCGCGGACTCTGGAGCAGTCTCACTTCTCCGTCGGTTGCCAACGCGTTGAGGATTGCCGAAAAGTCGCGGTGGGTGAGCCCGAAATATACGCTGGCGGCATCAATCGGAAGGGTTGAAGGAACCGCACCAAAACTGGGACCGGAAAGCCGGACATCGCCAAGCATTTTACTCTGAAGCAAAAAGTTGATACCCAGGGCTTTTTCGCTATTATAGGTAACCTCCAGCAACTGCGCCTCAATCAACACCTGGTTGACCGGGATATCCAGTTCCTTAACTAACTTGTCTATATCCCGGGCCTGCTGTATGCTGCTGGCATCGGCGATGATTGAATTACTTCGTATGTCGGCCGTAACGCCCTCCATACCCAGCGCATCCCGGATGACCTTGGCTATTGCTATGGCTTCGGCATAATAGAGCGGGTAAACCTTCTTGTTGCGCACAGCCAAACCGGCTGCGGTCTTTTCATATTCTTCCGGAGTCATAATCCGGATGACTCCTTTCTCTTCGCTGTATTTCAAACCGTTGGTGTCCACGATCAGGTCCAGGACCTGCCTCAGCGGAATATCTCTTACGTTCATAGTTACCTTGCCGGAGATACCCTGGGAAAGGACGATGTTGACACCGGTTATACCGTAAATTTGTTGCAACGCGGCCGCGAGGTCAAGATCGGTAACGTTAAAAGTGACCGGCGTATCGCCCATCTTCCCCAGCAGTTTTCTTTCCGGTTCAACCGCTTCGTTGTAGGCCGCCGTAATCTTTTCTTTAACCTGGTAACTGTAGCGAATGGCATCCAGATACTCTTGGCGGTCAAAAGATAGCCGGGCCTGTTTCAGGTAGTAGTTCGGGTTGATTAGTTTTTCGGTTGGCACTTCTCTGGATTTCTGTATCTTATCCAGATAAGTAGCCGCGTCCTGTAAAACCGCTTCCGTCTCGCCGACCAAATTAAGCCATTCCTGTTCGTCGTTAATCAAAATTTCACTCTTCGGTTGATTTTCCGGGGCGGGATCCGCAAATACCTTGGTTTCACCCGGTTTTTTACCAAGCAAACGATAAGTAGCTAAGTTCTGATAAGTACCCACGCTTTTGGCTTTATAATTCGGATCGATCACCTTTACCCGGGAAAAGAGAGAAATTGCCTCGGCATAGTTACCGAGCCAGTAAGCCGACTGTCCCTCTTTGTAAACCTTGGCCGCTTCGGCCTCGGCCTTCAATGATGCGACTGCCGGACTTGTCGCGCTCGGCGCCGGACTCGCGGCAACCGGAACCGGCTGCTCTGCCGGCCTTTCTTTCGTGGTCGCCACCCGATGAGAGGCGCAGCCGGCCGCAAAAATTAGGAAAAAACCCGCCACCAGAAATAATTTTAGAATGTTCCTCATAAACCCTACCTCCATTTAACGCCCATAAAGGGCTACACTACCTAATTTATACCGTTAATCCCGTTAAAAGTCAAGTAGCCGCAGAGCGTTAGCTCTGCTAAACAATGATTATTCCTGTTTCAGGTAATAGAGCCGGTCATCCTTGACAAAATAAAGGTAGTCGCCAACCCGCTTGACCAGACGGTAACCTTCAATCTCTTCGCCGATAACCGCCCGGTAGGTGCGCTGACCCTCCAGGAAGAAATATTCCTGGCCGGCCATAATCATCCGACCGCGGTAACGTAAAGGCGGACTCGCCCGTTCTTCGTTCAATTGATAGGTATATCCGTCTTTAGCGAAATAGAGAACGCCGTTACGATAATCATAGATCTTAAACCCTTCAACGGTATCGCCAACCCGGACACGATATCCGCCTCCGGCGCTCTCGATAAAGAAATAGTCAATTCCGGCTACGTTAAGAATTCCGCGGAAGCGAAGACTGGAAACCGGCGCCGATGGCGCTGAAACCGGGCCGACCTGAGGAACGGTAACCTGAGGAATCCTGGCCAATTTTGCGCTTTCCGGAATCGCCCGGGCTATTTCCGGAGGCGTAAATTCCGGTGGTTTGGTTATTAGAATTGGGATGGTTGGCTTTATTATGTCCGACGGAGCGGGTATCTTCACCGGACGAACCCCAACGGCCCTGGCTTGCGCCGGTGTAATCTCCTGAATTCTCCAGAGTTCATTGGAAAAGGGGTCTCGTATCCCTTCCACCCGGGTCGTTCCTAAGGTCGGAGGTAATGTCTTCGCCGTAGTTATGGTCTCACTTGAAATGCGTGGTCTGGTAATTGAAGTGGTCTGTTCAATCTGTTGACGAACATTTTCCAGGCGCTGGTTGAGCATAAAGATTTCTACAAACCATCCCAAAATCAACAACAGAAAAATTATCTTTGCGAAATGATCTTTTAGGAACGGAGCGATGCGGAACGACTTTCGCGAAAAAAGCGCCGCCTGCGGAACAGCGACAATCTCGGCGGTATCGGAAGGTATTTTCTTGCCTCTCCCTAAAAATAGTTTCAAACGACGGCCAGCCGGTGTTTCCGCTATCGGCGTCGGAACTTTTTCCGGCACAGCCCCTTCGGTTTCCAGAAGCGGCGGCGGCGTGACCAACGGTATAACAACCGGGATTACTTCCGGAACCACCGGGGCCGAAGTTGCTTCCGAAATCGCTGCCGCCACAATCTTTTTCAACTCCCGGCGTTGAACGGCAAAAGTTTTCTCGCCGGCTTGGCGCTTTTTAAGATATGATAATAATTGCTGCCGTTTGTAAGATTGGCCGATTACCGCCGAAATGGTCTCCCCTGCTTTCTTTTGGACCGGGATAATCGGTTTCGGTTGACGCAGGGACTGTTTCTGTCTTTTCCGTTCTGCCCGGCGGGCCTGCTTTTCTCCTGCGGCGGCTTCTTTTTGCTTGATTTTTCCAGCTATAATCTCGGATTTATTTACGCTATGTTTTTCAAGATAAGCTAAAAGTTTTTGCCGGTTCTCCGCCTGCTGATTCCCCGCAGGCGCCGAAGAAGAAGGTTTAGCCTTATCTTCTCCGGAACCCGGTTCTGTTTTCCCGCCCGCAAAAACCTTTCTTTTTTCCGATTTAGACCGGCTGGGTAGAGAAACGGCTTTATCGGGTTCCGGGGTGCGTATTTTAACCCGGGATTTAATTCTTGTTCCCCTTAAAGCTTCCTTTCGCTGCCGGGCCTGAACTCGTTCCGAAACTAAACGCGCCCGGCGCTCCGACGTCAGGCGACGCGCCGCTTCCTTTCTGGCCGTCGCTTGCGTATCTTTCTGAGAACGGCGTTCCGAGAGAAAACTCTTCAGTTTTTCTCTCTTCCGCGATCGGGAATTATCCTTTTCTAGGTTATTCATCTTTAAGGCGCCCCCGGAGCCCCCGGCGGCATTCCCGGTCCACCCGGCCCTGCTCCCTGACTTGTCGGAGCGGAAACCGCGACAAGCTTAATCTTCTCCACCAGGTCCTTGCCCCAAAGAATCCTCTTGAGACTCAAGGAGGCTTTAAAATTCTCTCCCCCGCCAACCATTGCCATGTTTTCCAGAACGAATATGGTCTGGGAAGAACCAAGATTTTCAAAAAAATAGGCGAGGCGGCTGCTGCTCCCGCTAACGGTTATCGCCAGAGGAATCTCAATGTAGAAAGGACTGACCGACGGCGTTCCAATCTGAACTGAATCAAGGCTGGATATTTTGCTTCGAAAAACTTCCTCACTAAGCCTTTTAACCGTATCCAGCAGCGCCAGCAACACCGGCACCTGTTCCGCCGGAGGAAGACCGGTCTCAACAATGCCAAGCGAAGAAAGAGCAATGGCCTTGCTCGCGGATTGTCGACGCAAATCGTCCAGAACCAGATACATCGTCTCTTTATAATAGAGCGCGGGGAAAATTTCCCCTTCCGGCAGAGTTAAAACCGGCACGAGGGCATACCGGCTGGAAACGGATTCATAATTCCCTTCCAGAGTTATCTTTTCCCGGGTAAGACGACTGACCCGGTTGGGCGAAGGCGCGGTTTCAATATTAGCATAATAACCCTTTAATTTTTCCTGCCTGGCGTTTATCTCCTGGGTCAGGGCATTCGCCTGCTTACTGAGGGTTCGGTCAAGGTAAAAACCGGCCCCGGCAAAAAGCAGGGTCAGTAATATTATCAGCAGCAATTTGTATTTCTGTAAAAATTCCACTATTTTATTCCGACCGTGATTTGAAACACCAATCGTTCGCCCTGGTCCCTTTCCACAGAAAGAACAGTGGCGTTCTGCAAATAAGGCAGTGCGTTTAAATTAAGAATAAATTGACGGACGTCGCGAAATGCAAGCCCCAGATTTCCGGCCGTGGACTCGCCGTCCAGAACTAGCGCATTACTCGAAGGAGTGAACTTGGTAAGGTAAATCTTGGAACTGGGTAAGATCCGGCCAACATCGATCAAACGGGACAGCCAGAGATATCTTTGGTTGAGGGTGGTATTCAGACTTTCGTACCTGCCCTGCAAATCCTTAATCTCCCTTTCCAGGTCCTGCACGGCCGGAAGGTACTGTTCGTACTCGTTTAAATCGGCGTTCAATCTTTCCGTTACCAGTTGCTTAAGCTTTGTTTCCTGGTTGAAAAAATATCCCGGCGTAAAAGAAAGAATAATCAATAAAAAGGAAGAAAGATAAATATAAATCTGATTACCTCTGGCTTTTTTCAGCGCGATGTATTCGGGCGGTAAAAAATCAAGCGCGCAGAAAAATACTTTTTCGGAAGCAATCCGCAGCGCCATCCCCGTCGCCACGGCCAGACGGTTCTTCAACTCCGGCCGAATCTCTTCTCCGGCGCCCAGATTCACATCAATATTGGCGAACGGATCCAGAGTCCGGGTAGATACCCTGAGCCGGCTCTCAATCAACTGAGACAAACCCGGTAAATTTGCCCCGCCGCCGGTGAGCAGAAGTTGGTCCAGTTCCGGTCCTTTGTGGGTAAAACGCCAATAATCAATGGAGCTCTGAATCTCGGCGACTAAATTATCCAGAACATAATTAATGCTGCCGGGCAATTCCGGTCCGGTCAGAGAAAACTTCTCTTTTTCCGCCGCTGGAAAATCAACACCTTTTTCCTCTTTCAGGCTTTCGGTAAAGTTGTTACCGGCAACGGTAAGAGCGCGAACCAGGAGCAGGTTTTTCTGGAATACAATCAGGTTGCTGCTTTCCGCTCCCAGTTCCAGGATGGCGTAAGTTTTATTGCGGTCAAAATCAGACTGGCGGGAAACGAGGTTTGCCAGAACCAGCGGATCCGCGTCCAAAAACGCTGCTTCTTCCTTAAATTTTTTGAAAGGAGCAATTAACTTCTTAACGATATCTTTCTTGACGGCCCCCACCACAAAATCGACGTTATCGGTTTCCTGGGGCAACCGATCAGAAGACCAGACAACCTGGTCAAGGGGGAATGGAATTCGATGTTGAACTTCAATCTTCAGGGTGGCGTCTATCCTGGCCGCAGCTATAACGGGGATGGAGATGGAACGTATTAAAGCATATCGACCCGGCAGTGAAAGAGCAAATTCCTTTCCGCCAAGTTCTTTCAGGGCGCCTTTGACCAGGGTAAGGACAAGCTGCTCGTCCGCAACGACCGGAAGGTCAATTATCTTTATCTTCTTTAACGCGAAACCGTTCCCGGTAGGTTCCAGAACAACGATTTTTATGGCCGTTGTCCCGATATCCAACCCTAAAACTTTTTTTCGTCTTAAAAGCATAATCAATACGGCGTGGTTAACAACGCCCGGCAAGCCGGGCGACTACAGAGGACAGGCGAGACGCCTGTCCTACTACTGTTTCAGTAATACTTTGTAGCGGGGGGAGGATTCGGCGGTTTCGGCTTCACCGCGCCTCAACTCGGCCACCCGCTGGCAACGCTCCTTAATCAGTCGCGTCGCCTGACTTCGCTCCCCTCGAATCCTGCTTAGGCAACGCTTTGTAGCGGGGGGAGGATTCGAACCTCCGACCTCCGGGTTATGGGCCCGACGAGCTGCCACTGCTCCACCCCGCAATCAATTTTTGTAAATTATAGCGTTATTACAAACTGATAAGATAACACTGTTCCCTATTCTCTGTCAAACGTCCGGCTTGTTTTTGCAGGATCTTTCCAAAATTTCAATTAAACCCTTAACCTGACTTTGTAACGAATTAACCAGATCTGTTTTTTTCTCCTGCCGGTCTTGAAGAATAACCAGTTGTTCCGCCAACGCCATGCCGGTCATGGCCCCCAACCGGTGCGTGGAAATATCCTTGCCCCGATTTTCCTTCCGTGCTTGCTCCAGCGTTTCCTGGAAAAGACCGGCTGCCCTCCTGATACGCGCCGGGTCCCCGGAAAAATCGTAGGCCTCACCCAACACTGTAATTGAAATCTCAGTGCGCTTCATAAATTAAAAGGTTTAGCAGAGCTAACGCTCTGCGGCTACAATATCAATAATTGGTTTGTAGCGGCAAAGCAAAGCTTTGCCTAATTTGTCGCTGTTTTCTGCTGCCTGAATTTCAGGCCCATCCCTTCCAGCTCGCCAATCAGGTCTTTTTGCATCGCATCTATATCCGAATGGGTCAACGTTCGTTCCGGAGATTGAAAACAGACCGAAAAAGCTACACTTTGAAAACCGGCCGGATATTCCGGAGATTGATACAGGTCAAAAAAGGTAACCCTGGAGATTAACTCTGACAAACCGCATACCTTCCTTTCAATCTCCGCCCAGGACAAAAGTTCCGGAACCAGGAAGGAGTAATCGCGAATTACGGCCGGCACTTTCGGCCAGTCGCTGAACCTGACCGGCCGTAACGAAAAATTCAACAAACCATCCACGTAAACTTCGGCCGCCAAAAGCAAACCTTTTGTAGCCGGAATAACTCCAAAAACCGCGAATTTCTGACCGTCCGGCAAAACAAGAGAGGCGCATTCCGTAAAATCAAAATACCGCTGGTCAACCGGGCCGACCTTAAGTTTGCCCACGCCAAAGCGTTTGGCCAGGTTAAAAATTAATGATTTCAGGGTCAACCGGTCTGCTTCTCCCCCGGTCATAATCAAACCCAGCCGACTTTCTTCCGTAAAACCCCGGGCATTTTGCAACCCCGCCGCCTGATAGACCTTGCCAAGTTCAAAGAAACGCAGGTTCAGGTTGCCCTGATTAAGATTATGAAGGACAGTCTGAATGAGCGCGGGTAAAATACTTTCCCGGAGTTCTTTTTGCTCCTGGCTGAGCGGGTTATTAACCCGCACACCGGAAACGCCGGCCGGAGAATCGGACGTCCCGGAAATACCAAAACTGGAGGTTATGATTTCATCAAAACCGGCCAAAATAAGCAAATCCCTGATTTTTGCCGTTTTCGTCAAAGATGTGCCGGATTCCAACGGCAACAATTGAACCTGGGGCAGAATAGACGGGATACGGTCGTAACCATAAAAACGAGCCGCCTCTTCCACCAGCTCAATTTCTGTTTCCAGGTCCCTCCGGTAAGCGGGAACCGATACCAACCAAAAATCCTTTTTGTCCGTGACGGAACAACCGATTCTTTTAAATATGCTTTCCGTCTCCTCCGGGGAAATTTCAATTCCCAGCACATTCTTCAGTTGCGGTGGATGAAAAGAGATTGCGGAATGACCTCTGGGCAGCCGGCCCGATTTAACATTGGGACCCGTTGCCCCTCCGGTTACCTCCCGGAGAAGATTCTTGGCTCTTTCCAGAGCAGCCACCACCAAGTTTGGGTCAATCCCCCGCTCAAACCGCACCGATGCCTCGGTCTCCAGGGAAAGATTTTTACGGCCGAAACGGATTGTTCCCGGCTGGAAAAAAGCGCTTTCCAGAAAAACGTTTTTGGTATTTTCGGTCACCTCGCTCTCTTTTCCACCCATAATACCGGCCAGAGCCAGAACCTTAACTGAATCGGCTATCACCAGAATTTTTTCGTTCAGTTTTCTTTCCGTGCCGTCAATTGTAGTCAAAATTTCCCCGGAGCGTGCGAAGCGAACTTCAATTCCGCCGCAAATCCGGTCCGCGTCAAAAGCGTGCAGGGGCTGGCCTAACTCCAGAAGGGTGTAATTGGTGACATCCACCACATTGTTTAACGACCGGAGGCCAAGCGTCTTAATTTTTCCGGCCATCCCCTCCGGCGATTCCCTTAAATTTACCCCGGAGACCAGACATCCCGAATAAAACGGACAGGCCTCCAAAGCGTCAATCTTCACCTTCAACCCGTCTTTTTCAGCAGACGTTACTTCCTTTCTAAGCTGAAAAGGAAAGGCCGGGCCGGGCAACCGAAAAAGAGCGGAAATTTCGCGGCTCAGACCCCAAATGCTTAAAAGGTCACCCCGGTTAGCCGGAATTTCCAATTCAAAAATATGGTCTTCACCATCCGTAACAATATCTTCCGAATGCAGGCCGATTCCGGACAAACCGACCAGCAAATCGGGAAAGGGAACGCCGTCCAGGGATATCAATTCCTGCAGCCATTTAAAAGAATAGCGCATTGACTTTCCTCTCTTAAGAATAGTAAAATAATTAACGTTCAGGTGTTTAATCGTAAAACACCTTCACTTTGAAAAAAAAGCGAATAACTGTAAAAATTATAACACTAAGGAGCGCTAATGGGCAAATTATTTAATTTTTTGCTGGCCAACGATATCGGCATCGATCTCGGCACCGCCAACACCGTCGTTTACGTACGCGGACGGGGAATCGTTTTTTCGGAACCGTCAATCGTGGCGATGCACAAAGAAACCCACAAGACGATTGCGGTTGGAATAGAAGCGAAGCGGATGCTGGGCCGGACTCCGGCCAATATCATTGCGATGCGGCCTTTAAAAGACGGGGTTATCGCCGATTTTGAGGCAACCGAAACGATGCTGCGTTATTTTCTGGAAAAAGTAAAAAGCGCCCGGCACCGGTTCGTGCTCCCTCCCCGCGTGGTCATCGCCATACCTTCCGGCATTACCAGCGTGGAAAGACGGGCGGTGATTGAAACCGCCACCAAGGCCGGGGCGCGGGCAGTCTACCTGATTGAAGAACCAAAGGCTTCCGCCATCGGAATCGGGCTCCCCGTAGAGGAACCGATTGGTAATTTCATCATTGACGTGGGCGGCGGAACTACGGAAATGGCCGTCATTTCCCTGGGTGACATCGTTGCTTCACGAAGCATCCGTATCGGCGGAAATGAAATGGACGCATCAATCACGGAATATCTCAAGAAAAAATATAACCTGCTGATTGGGGAACGAACCGCGGAAGAGATTAAGATTGCCATCGGTTCTGCCTGGCCGATGGAAGAAGAGATGTCAATGGAGGTTACCGGTCGTGACCTGGTGGAGGGTTTGCCCCGCAAGGTTATGGTTGGTTCCGAGGAAATCCGGGAAGCGCTTAAGGAAAATATTAATACGATCATAAACGAAGTCCGCGCCCTCCTGGAAGACACCCCTCCGGAGTTATCCAGCGACCTGGTGGTGCGCGGCATCTACATGGCCGGCGGAGGTTCTCTCCTGAGGGGAATATCCAACCTGCTCTCTTCCGAAACCAAGATTCCGGTCCAGGTGGCCGATGAACCACTTTTTGCCGTCGTGAAAGGCACCGGGAAAATGCTGGAGGACGAGCATTATTTCCGCAAAGTTGCTCCCTTGCATTTCTGAGAAAATTCAAGTGGGACGATTAATTTGAGGTTTTCATGCTCTGGAAATTCCAGAAAGAATTTATCTTCAGTCTGCTCCTGCTGATCTCAATATTTCTCTTCCGCCTGAAAGCAGACGCCGTCAAACCGAAAGAAACCCCAATTGCCACCCTGATCAATTACCGGGATTCAGCCACCCGGGAACTATCCCTGGAGAACGAACGCCTGCGGGGTCTTTTAAATCTCCCTAAAAGGAAGAGTGGAACAATCGCCGCAATCGGTGAAGTTTTAACGCTGGACCCGATCGGATGGCCAAGCTGGCTTACCGTGGAAACCAATCAAGCCGACCGGGTCAGGCCTGGTTTAACAGCGCTTGACGCCAGCGGAAACCTGGTGGGACATGTGGTGGAGAAAGAAGGCAAACACGTTAAAGTAATGACTATTCTAAACCCGCAAAGCCGGGTAAGCGTTTCCGTTCAGGAGAGCCGGGAACTGGGAATTTTGGAAAGCGCCGGACTGCTCAGTCTTACGATCGGTTATGTTCCCAACGATAATTCACCCAGGGTCGGCAGCGCCGTAGTCACTTCCAAATTAAGCCATAATTATCTTTCCGGAATCCCGGTGGGGACAATCCAGTCATCAAAGGCCGGTAAAGGATTCTTCCGAAAAATTCTGGTCCGGCCCAGCGCCAATTTTTCATCCCTGGAAGAGGTGGTAATTGTTTATTAGAAAGACAGCGGACCAGGCGCTTAACCTGCGCAATTTTCTCGTCGTGGTATTGGTCAACTTTGGCGTTCAATACTTGGCGTTCCGATATCTCAGGATTTTTGGGATAGCGCCGGACCTGACCCTGCTCTTTGTTCTCTTTCTGAGCCTTTCGTTTTCCGGCACCATTGGTTTGCTGAGCGCTCTTGCCCTGGGCCTTTACCAGGATATTCTCTTCCATTCAACCATCGGCGGACATAGCATCGTATACCTCATAGTAGCGTATCTCGCCAGCCGTTTTTTGGCGGAAAGAACGGAATTTAACATATCCGCTGTTTTGCTTTACTCGGTCTATTTCTCCCTGTTTTTTTCCATAGTCTACCAGGCCATTTGCGCGCCGGCCTGGGGAATAACCCTGCTTTGGAAACCAATCGCCTTTTCAACATATAATAGTCTCTGGTCCCTACCGGCTTTCTATTTTTACCGTCGGGAACTCGTATAGAAAAATATGGACAGATTTGACGTCTTAAGACGTTTTATTTTTATTGCCCTCTTGCCGCTGGTCGGAGGCTTGGTCTACCTTCAGGTCTTTGCGCATTCCCGTTTCCGAAAACTCTCCGAGGGTAATTCCATCAGAACCATTTACCTGGATATACCGCGCGGCAAAATTCTGGACCGCAACGGAGTTGTTTTGGCGGAAGACAAGTTAGGTTTCAACCTGACCTACATCCCGTTTGACCTCAAAAATCCAGCCGAGTGCGCTGATATCCTGGCCCCAATTTTAAATATGGGCCGGTCCGAAATCCAGAAAAGAATTACGGAAAAGACAGCCAACCCTTTTGAACCCCGCGTCATATTTAGAACTCTTTCCGAGGAACAACTCCATTTTGTTGAAGAAAACAGCATCCGGCTCACCGGAATTTACATCCAGGCCGGCTTGGTCAGAAACTATCCTTTCGGAAAAGACACCACCGCCATCCTGGGGTACCTGGGTGAAGTAAGCCGTGAAGAATTACCGACGCTCAAAAAAGAGGGTTTGCGTTCCGGGGACCTTATCGGCCGCAGTGGGATTGAAAAAATGTTTGATAGTCTGTTGCGCGGAGAACGGGGCGGCACCCAGGTGGAGGTAGACGCGCGCGGCCACCAACTTCGAGTCCTGGGCCAAAAAGAATCCCGGCCCGGCCACACGGTTATTTTAACCATTGACAGCCGCCTCCAACGAATTGCTTCGGGTAAATTAGGAGACCGCGCCGGTTCCATCGTCGTCCTTTCCCCGAACACCGGAGAGGTTCTTGCCCTGACCAGCAAACCGACTTTTGACCCGGATAACCCGGCTCCCTCTCTCAGCCGGTCCGACAAACCGTTCCTGAACCGGGCCTTGGCCGGATTATACGCTCCCGGCTCCGTCTTTAAAATAATCACCTCTATTGCCGCATTGGAGAGCGGTTCAATCACCCCGGACGATGAATACGAATGCCTGGGTTCCCTGACGCTCGGCGACCGGGAATTTCACTGCTGGAAAGAAGACGGCCACGGATGGGTTTCTTTCAAAAACGCCTTCGCCCAGTCATGCAACATTTATTTCGGACAGGCCGGCATGAAGACCGGCGAGTCAAATTTGCTGGCATACGCCCGGAGAGCCGGGCTTGGGGTCGTAACCGGCCTTGACCTGCCCGGCGAAAAAGCCGGTCTTATTCCCCGACCCGGTGATTCGGGCGGCGCCCTTAACCTGTCAATCGGACAGGGCGCGCTTCTCTTAACCCCGGTCCAGATGGCCAACCTGATCGCAACGGTTGCCAACGGAGGCAATATCTTCCGGCCGGAAATAGTCCGGGAACTCCGTGACCGCGATGGAAACAAAATTGAGGAATTCGGTCCGGCAATCCAAAGTTATTTCTTTGTTTCGGAAACAACCCTGAACACTTTAAAAGAAGGCCTTTTGGCAGTAGTCAATTCCGGAACCGGACGCGCCGCCCAGGCGCCGGGAATTTCGGTGGCCGGCAAGACCGGAACCTCCCAGACCGCCCACCGGGAACTGGAACTAACCACCCGGGGAAGTTTCGTCTGTTACGCGCCAACCGACAATCCCCAGGTAGCTATGGCGGTCGTTCTGGACAGCGGCGCTTCTTCTGAGGCAACAGCCATTACCAGCCAGATTCTGAGGGAATATTTCTTTCCGTCTCAGGAGGCCGGAACTTCCGACACCCAAGAAATCAACAACGGCACATATATGTAACGCATTAAATACTTGCGCATAAAATCCTAAGTGTTTCATTGGGATGGTCCCACTGGGCAAACCGGTTTACAAGCGCTTGTTCCAGGCTCTGTATATCGGGAAAGTAACGGTTGTGTGTTACCCGACGACGTG
>JAHJUB010000116.1 GCA_018829455.1 Candidatus Omnitrophota bacterium | reverse complement strand
CCCCCCAGCAAAAAATAGACCATGGTAACCAGCCAGATAAACCGGGCGGTGGAGATGACGTTGGGAAGTATCTTCTCGTCTCTGGCTTCACCCACGTAGAGGGAAAAGGCGCCGCTGACTCCCTTAATGAAAAAAGCAAGCGCGATTATTACCACGCCCTGACCGCCCAGAAATTGAGTGACGTGGCGCCAAAGGTTGTAACTGTGAGCAAGATGGTCAAGGTTCTGGGTCAAAGAAAGACCGGTGGTGGTCAAGCCGCTCATCATCTCAAAAAGACTGTCCAGAAAAGAGACGTAGTGACCGGAAAGGAAGAGCGGAATCGCCGAGAGCGTCATCGCCAGAAGCCAGGAGATGCCGGCGATTAAAACCCCGTTAATCAGGGAAAGGTCTGTTTTTTTCGGCCGGGAAAGGGTCAGGAGGCAACCCAGGGCCAGAGAAACGCTGATGCCGGATATAAAATCAAGCGCCGGGTTCAATTCCCGGAAGAGAAACGCGGTGAATAAGGGCGCCAGCATCGTGATTCCCAGACCCGCGGAAATCTTGCCCAGGTAATAACCGATTACCTTAAAATCTTCCTTTTGTGGTTTCAGAAACATAAGATGTCATTTCAATTTTATGATACTTCCGAAAAGAACGGCTAAAGCGATAATCAGGCTGAATTCCAGGAGAAGGGCAACCGGCAGCAATAGAGAATAACCGATGCCCAAAAGTCCGTTCCGAAAGGAAAGGATGAAATTGCGAATAGGCCGCGGAAACGCAGATAGGGGTTTCATTACATTTCAGGCAGGAAAGTCTGCAAAACCGCGCTCTCCTCGCCGATGCGCGTCAAAGCCACGATTTCGTCCTGGGGTTTGAAAACGGTATCGCCGTGCGGAATGAAAACACTGTCTCCCCGCACAATAGCCACTAATACCGATTCTACCGGCAGGGTAACTTCGGAAACCTTTTTGGAAATTATCGGAGATTCGGCCGGAAGGTCAAAACGGACCAGCGCCAGTTTTCCTTTACGGAAAGTCACCAGGTTCACGAAATCGGAAAGAGATACTTCTTCTTCAATGACGCGCGCCAGGATTCCGGTGCTGTCAATAGGCACGTCCACGCCTAATTCATTAAAGATGTGCTCATTGCGGCTGTCGTTCACCCGGGCTACGGTCCGGTCAATATGAAAAACCTCCTTGGCTAACTGGCAGATAACCAGGTTATCTTCATCGCTGCCGGTAACCGCAGCCAGGACGTCGGCGCGCTCAATGCCGGCTGCCTGCAAGGTGGAAATTTCGCAGCCGTCGCCGTTCACGACCAGGATATCAAGTTCCTGGCCGATAAGATCGCACATGGCGCGCTCTTTCTCCACCAGGGCAATCGTGTGCTTATCCCCGAAGAGACGGTGCGCAAGATAGTGACCCACGTTCCCGGCGCCGACAATGATTATGTACATATTTTATTGTTTCGTAAAAACCTTTTCCTTGAGAGCATCCACCACTAATTGGGTTTCGCTGATAATTTCCACGCCCATCTTCTGGTAAGTCGCCGCCCGGGCCGGGTCGTAAATCCGGGCGAAAACTTTTTCCAGGTTAAACAACTTCCTGGCAACCTGGGCGCAGACAATGTTGGCATTATCATTGTCGGTGACCGCCAGAAGGACGTCGGCGCGCTCAATGCCGGCCTCTTTAAGAACCTCCGGCGCAAAACCGCTTCCGACTACCGTAATGCCGGAAAAAGACCGGCCCAGTTTCTGCAGGTTTTCCCGGCTCCGGTCAACCACCACTACGCTGTGACCTTCGCTTTCCAGCGATTGGGCGATCGTAACCCCCACCCGGCTGCACCCTACGACAATGATATACATAATTTTTTGTCATTCCCGCGTGTAACCAAACTATGTCATTCCCGCGTGTAGTAGGCGGGAATCCAGTTTTTAAAGGTTTGGATTCCCGACTAAAGCATTCGGGAATGACAGGCGTTTTTATTCGGGAATGACATTTTATTGCGTTCCCACCTTTAGATATTTTTTTATCCCTTCCAGTTTTTTCGGACCGATTCCCTTAACCTTCAGCAGGTCTTCCACCTGTAAAAATTGCTCACCGGCCCTGTATTCTATTATCCTTCCGGCCAGTTCCGGACCGATGCCCGGCAAAACATCCAACTCTTCCAGAGAAGCGGTGTTCGGGTCAATCCGGGCCCGGACCAAGCGTGCTTTCAAAGCGCGGCGCTCCGCCGCTGCCCTCGCCTGACTTGCCTGCGCCAGGGCCTGACTGTCTGAAGCGCGGTAACGATAACTTACCTCTGCGGTCTTTTTGTACAGCGCCACCGCCTGGCCGAGCAAAAGACTCCCGACCACAAAAAGAATACCGAACCGTTCCGTCCGGGTCAAGGATATCATTGCCGTTTTACTTTAATTCTACTTTAAACGAGGGCGTTTTGTTTAACCAAACACCCGAGTAGCGCGCCTGGGGCGACTCGAACGCCCAACCACCTGCTTAGAAGGCAGGTGCTCTATCCGGCTGAGCTACAGGCGCAACCTCCTAATCCGTTCATTTTTTACCTTTCGGAACCGTAAATTAATAATTTTATCCTTTTTCGGGTAATTTGGCAAGAAGCAGCACCGTGTTGTATAATTTAATACCTGTTTGTCATTCTGACCCTTGAGTGAAACGAAGGGGAAGAATCTCGTTTTATAACTTAAGAGGGTTTTATGGTCCTAAAAGGAAGAGCGCACATCCTGGGCAACGACATCAACACCGATTATATCATCTCCGGAAGATACAAGTTTAAAACGCTGGACAAAAAAGAACTGGCCAGCCACCTCCTTGAGGACTTAGACCCGGAGTTCGTAAAGAAGATTGCGCCGGGAGACATCATCGTGGCCGGCAAAAATTTCGGCTGCGGAAGCAGTCGCGAACAGGCGCCGCTGGCAATCCAGTATGCCGGTGTCGCTGCCGTCTGCGCACAAACCTTCGCCAGAATCTTTTTCCGAAACAGCATTAACGTTGGTTTGCCGCTGGTTGAATGTGATACCTCCGGCATTAAGGAAGGCGACGAAATCTCGCTGGATTTTAACAGCGGTAGACTGGTCAACATCACCCGGAAAATAGACGTTAACTTCAAACCTCTCCCGAAGATAATGCTTTCCATCCTCGCGGAAGGAGGGTTGGTTCCTTATTTCCAGAAATATCATCAATTCCAACTGTAATTTCCTCCCGGAATTATCCCTCTTCCCTTAGGGAGAGGCAAGGTGAGGGGGCGCAATATTTCCGGCGTAGCGCAACGGTAGCGCGGCTGGCTGTTAACCAGTAGGTTGTAGGTTCGAATCCTACCGCCGGAGCCATTCGACTCGCTTTGCTCGCTCATGGCAGGCCTAACAATGAGTTCTGAATCTTCATTGAAAGACTCACTCACAACAGGTCGAAAGAGACGAATGGCCATGAGCCAGCCCCGAGTTCGTCGAGGGGCCTGTCGAAGGGCAATATAAATATGGAAGCTTGGTTCTACATACTGCGTCTTAAATCAGGCAGATTATACGCAGGAATCACAACTAATCTTCAAAAACGTTATAAAGAACACCTTAAGAGATACGCATGTAGAACAACAAAAATAGATCCGGTAATTGCATTGGTCTATTCAGAAAACTTTCCTAATGTTTCGTCTGCCAGAAAACGGGAAATCCAAGTGAAAAAATGGACTCACGCCAAAAAAGAAGCCCTTATTGCGGGTGATGTTGAAATCTTAAAAAGACTATCCAGCTCTGGAAAAAACCTGATATTTCGAAAAGTTAGTGAAGTACGTCTACCGCCGGAGCGAAGTCTGAGAACCGCACTATGATTACGTATTCAATTTACCCTCGGTAGAACGTTCGCACCTTTCTGCGGGTTTACAAAAAGTAAATTACCCCGTGCTTCCGCACGGGGTAATTTACTAATTTCCGCCACTGCTTTTATCTGCAACTTGCCATTGGCCGCCCTTGTCCGGTCCGATACGTTTTAGTTTTCCCAATTTCGCTAACTTTGTTAGGTGATACTTAATTCCGTCTTCCGTAATGTTCCCAATTTTTTGTGCCAATTCTTTCCGGTTGATGGATGGATTTTCAAAAATAATGTCCAGAATTTTCTGGGTAGTTTTCTGGGTAGTGTCCTGTGCTTTGCTGATACCGACCGGTCGCTTAAACGTGATCGTGAAGAAACGGTCGCTTTTGATTTCCGGATAGGCCAGACCTACGTCCTTCATAGCGTCACGCATACGGCGGATACCGGTCCCTACCCGTTCCACCTTGTCCATTCTGGCAAACATGTCGGCAATCAATTCATTTCTTCTGATGGAGACGTTCATAAGGTCGGCGAGGGTGAGTCCGGCAGGAAGACCGCCGGGGTTTACAATCACCACTTTGTCTTCGTGTATCTCCACCATCAGACTCGTACCGCGCACACTGTAATCTCGGTGGATGATTGCATTGGCAACTGCCTCTCTCAGCGCTTCCAGTGGTATCTCGTAAATATCTTCGCGGTTCACTCCCTTTATCTCGCTGCGTACGTTAAGATGTTTCTTTAAAAAAACAATGGCTTCGTTGAACTGAATGAGTAAATCATCCCGCACGTCTTTTCTATCGTAAATGTGGATGCGGTTTGTTCCTTTGAACGCAATGAGGGTCATCTGCGCCTGAAGAATGAATTTGTGGACGTTCTCCGCAAAAAAGAGGATTCCGGCGTTCATAATTTTGCTGCCCTTGGCCAGGTTGAGACTTTGAAGGATGGCTTCCGGCGTAATTTTCTTTACTTCAATATGCGTGTATTTTAAGGAGGGGACGGAAATAGCAGTAAAACGACATATAATCAAGCTGGTGTTGAAAAAACAGGCAATACTTGGGTTAAATTGTTCATAAAATAGGTTCTAACGTCATCCAGCCGCCGGAGCAATCTCGACAACAACCGTAGTCCAGGAGACGCAAAGATTGTAACTTCGTCTCTACCCGGCGTCAACAAATGACAAGCGAGACGCCTGTCCTACGTTAAAGCGTGGATTCCCGACTAATACCCCCGTTTACTACACACGGGGGCAGACATGCGGGAATGACAAAATTGAGTATGGAAAAACAACACCAGGCAGGATTTTGACCGGATTATGGGTTGTTCCTATTCGTTGCGCAAGGCAGTTATCGGGTCCAGTTCGGCCGCGGAACGGGCCGGGTAGAAACCGAAAATAACTCCGATCGCCGCGGAAATGGCAAAAGCCAGAATTGGCGACCAGACAGTAACGATGGTCTTCATACCGGTAGCGCGCGTAACTAGCGCCGGGATAAAAATCCCCAGGATAACGCCAATGGCGCCGCCAATGGCGGAGAGAATTACCGCCTCGGACAAAAACTGGATTACGATATCCCGCTTGCGGGCGCCCAAAGCCCGGCGTAGACCAATCTCCCGAATCCGCTCCATAACGCTGGCCAGCATAATATTCATAATGCCGATACCGCCCACCAACAGCGAAATAGCCGCAATGGACCCCAGCACGATGTTAAAGATACGCTTGGTCTGCTCGGCCTGTTTCAGGAGTTCCAGGGGCACCATAATCTCGTAATCGGCTGCTTTGTGGCTTCTCTTCAACTCTGCGGAAATCAGACTCACGGTTGCCGGAATATCGGATTCCCGACCGGCCTTCATCACTATTTCATGCAATTCCACCCATTCCCGCTGAACGCTTCCCCCCTCGTTTTTGAAGATGAACTCGCCGAATTGGCTCATTCCGGTTGAGAGCGGGATGTAAATTTCATAATTGACATTTTCCGCCGACACCGTGGACCCGCCGCCGGAGATACTCCGGTCCGACAAAATTCCGATTACCCGGTAATAGTTCCTTTTAACCCGGACGGTCTCGCCGAGACCGCCGCCCAGCGGAAAAAGTTTTTGGATAAGACCGGCGCCCAGCACCGCCACGTTGGACCGGTAAAGATAGTCGTTTTCATTAAATAACCGTCCGGATGCCAGGGACAGGCTGACCAGTTGAAAATAACTCGGATTGGTCAATACCAGTTGCCCGGGGAAACTCCACTCTCCCTGCCAGACCGTTTCCCTTGTCCGGCGTAACTGGGCCGACTGTCTTAACGAAGGGATGGTCTGAAGCCGGTAAAAATCGCTCTTAAGCAATCCGTATTTGTCAATTCCCATAGGTTGGGAACTCTTACCGGCCTCAGCCGGCGGTTTAACGCTTCGCACGATAATATTCAAGCTGCCCATCTGCTTAATCCGCTGTTGGGCCTCGTAGCTGGCGCCTTCGCCGATGGCCAGCATTGCGATGACGGAAGCAACGCCAAAGACGATACCCAGGACCGTCAGCAAGGAACGGAGCCGCCGATGCCAGAGGCTTTTTAAACCTACCTCCAGGTTTCGCTGAAAGAATATGGGAAGCATCATTAGTTTTACGAAAGTACCATTCAGGGTGCGCAGGCTAAAGTTTACCTCGCCGTAGCTTCCGCCGTCGCCAAGGCTATGGCGGACGCAGTTAGCGAAGGTGGGCCTGCGGCTACCCTTTTATGCGTCCGTCCACAATATGGATGGTCCGGGAAGAGTGTTGCGCCACGCTGACATCGTGAGTGATGACCACCAGCGTCTTGCCCTGGCGATGCATTTCATGCAGGACGGAAAGTATCTCCTGCCCGGTTGTAGAATCAAGGTTGCCGGTCGGCTCATCCGCCAGAATGATAAGCGGGTCGTTTACCAGACTGCGGGCGATAGCCACTCTTTGCTGCTGTCCGCCGGAGAGCTGGGCCGGCCGGTGGTCCAAACGACTGCCGAGACCGACCATTTCCGCCAGACGGACGGCACGCTGAAGTCCGTCCGGATCATTGTGACTCCGGTAGAAGAGGGGAATCTCAATATTCTCCAGAACGGTCAATTCCGGAATCAGGTTATACGATTGGAAGATAAAACCTATTTTGCGGTTGCGAATTTCCGAAAGTTGGTCGTCGGGAAGCGCCGAAACGTCTTCTCCGCCGAGGTAATACCGGCCGCTGCTGGGCTGGTCCAGACAGCCCAGCAGATTCAGCAGGGTTGTTTTGCCGGAACCGGAAGGACCCATCACCGCCATGTATTCGCCCTGTTCCACCGTCAGGTTAATTTTAGACAGGGCCGCTACTTCGCCTGCCGCCATCTGGTAAATTCGGCTGATTTCTTCCAGCTGAATTGCCGGCGCTTTTTTATTTTGGGCAACCATTTGATACAAACGCAAGGAGTAAATTTACATCAATAAATTGTAGGGGCGGGGTTGCATCCCCGCCCGCGGGAGGGGGCGTAGCCCCTCCCCACGATGACAGGCGGGACGCCTGTCCTACTACACATTAGTTTAATTTGGTTTTTCTTCCCGGATAATCGGTCTTTGCCGGGCCGGCCGCGGAGCGCTGTCGGTATTTTCAATGCCGGTTTTTCCACCGGCCGGCTCTGCCGGCTTTCCGGAAACAGGCTGCTCGCTGCCGGTCCCAACATCAATGGGCCCCACTTTTTCCATTTTCGGCGTTTCCGATACCAGCGTCGGTAGAGTAGCGGCTCCGGATAGAAGCACCACATCTCCGCGCTTCAGACCGTTTTGCACTTCAACAAAATTATCGTTGCTTAATCCAATTACTATCGGCGCTTCAACCGGCCGGCGCCGGACCAGTTTGACGCACCGGTAATTACCGGCCGAAACATGAAGCGCCGAAAGCGGAATCGAGAGAACATTTTTACGCTCGGCCACCAGTATCTCCACCTGGGTTGACATTCCGGGCCGCAGGTCCGACATCCCCTGGGCCAGAACAACATCCACCGCATACACATTAATATCCGGGTTCATCCAGCGCATGGTGGCATCCGGCAGAAGCGCCATCTTGCTTACCTTGCCGGTAACGGACATCCCCGGGAAAGCGTCCACCGTAACCCGGGCCGTCTGGCCTTCCCGAATCTTATTAATGGAGGACTCCGGAACTTTTAATTCCACAGACATCTGGGAAATATCCGGCAAGGTGATAATGACCTGGCGCTGATTGACGGTGGCGCCGGCCTGAATGGGCCCCTGGCGTGACTGAAAAGGATTGGCGCTGCTGGCGTAAACCACGATACCCGGCCGGGTGGCAATTATGGTGCTTTTTTCCACCTGGGTCTGGTAACGTTTGACCCGATTCTGGGTAAGTTGGTAAGAAGCCTGCCGGGTCACCAACCGGTTTTTGGCCTGGGATGATTGAGACCGGGCGTTGGCCTTAATGCGGGTCAACTCTTCCCCGGCTTCCCGAAAATCGGAAAGACGCTTGGTCAATTCCTTGGGAAAATCATAATTCTTAAAAAGGAGGTAAGCGGTCTGGGCCTGCTCGGTTTCCACCCCCCGCTGTTGGACCGCCAGGTTATCCGCCTCCTGTTCTCCCCGGGTTGCGTAGCCTTTTTCCACCAGTTTCCGGGTCCAATCCAAACGGTCCTGGTCGCGGGAAAGTTGCTCACGGGCCAGGTCAATCGCATTCTTGAACTGTTTCATCTGACGCTGGGCTTCGCCCTCCAGGTCCGGGCTGGCAAATATTTCCCCGGGCTTGACTTCACCTTTCTGTTTCAACACCGCTTCGGTCAAACGGCTGCCCAGGTACTTTTCCAGTTCCATCCTGGCAAAAGTCAGACTCAATTCGCCTTTTCGGATGTTGGTGTCATTCTGATTAAGCTGAATCTGGTAACCTTCCCGGGCGTCCGTCAGCGCTGATTCCGCATTCTGCAAACTGATCTCTTCCTGGACCAATTGCTCTCCGACCCGGGAAGAATCCAAACGCACCAGCACCTTGCCGTCCTTGATATTCTCCTCGGTCACCACGGTCCCTTCCGGCACAATGTCCAGAATCGTACTCTGCCCTTCAACCTCAGAAATAATATCCTGGCTCCGCACCGCTTTCAGCGTTCCGCCGGCCAGCACCGTCACCCTCAAGTCCCCCGGCTGGACCCGCCAGGTCAACTCCGTGGTCTTTTGTTTCCGGCCTCCCAGCATCAGAATGAGCAGCAAAATAAGCGCTGCCGGAAGAAACCAGAAAAACAAACGTTTTCTTTTTGGGGGTACTTTAGCCCAGAATGCCGGCTTAATCTTTAATCTCTGTATTAGTTTGCGCATTCCAATCTCCCGTCCAAACACCGTTGCTGCCAATCTCCAGCATCTCTGCGTCCCGCAGAAAAGATAGGTCAGCGGAAAGATAATCAACCGTTGCCGCCAGGAGGCTGTTGCGTGCCTGCAGACTGGCGCTCTGCGCCTCTAAAAGGTCCCGCTGGGATGCCCGGCCTGCATCCAGCAGCATATTGGTGCTCTCCACCCGCCGCCGGGCCAGTTCCAGGCTGGCCTGCTGGTTTTCGTAACTCTGGCGGGCCTGTTCCAAATTACGCCAGGCAGTGCGTATCCCCAACGAAACGCTGTCCTGCACAAAAGACAGGTTACGCCGGCTGCGTTCCAGATTGATTAAACTCTGGCGATAACTATTTCTTTCCGTCAACCGGTCAACGGGCAAATTCAGATGCAGACCGGCGCTGTAATCAACTTTATCTGAGTCAAATTTCAGAACTGCACCGTCGTCCGGTGTCGCAACGCTGGCGGCGCCGACAAACGAAAAATCAGCCCGGAGATTATCCCGGGAGACCGCCACTTTACGACCGGCGTCCTCAACCGCATCCAGGGCGCTCATCAGGTCCAGCCGGTTTTGCAAGGATATCTTCAGCGCCTGCGCCAGGTCCAGCCGGAGAACCGGCAGAGTCCGGACAGTCAATTCCTCGGCCTCCTTGTCGCTGAAACGGATGGCGGCGTTAGCCTGCAGGCCCAACAAAACTTTAAACTGGTCAACCTCTTCCTGGTAGATTGTGCGGGCCGTAATCATCCGCTCGTAAGCCTTCAACTCATCCTGACGGGCCTGGTCCACCTGAAAAAGGGGCAGACGGCCGGCTTCACCCAGCATCTCGCTGCGCTGGCGGTTTGCCACCAGTTGCTGATAGTTATTTTCTTCGTTAGACAGCACCATCTTCTGCTCAAGGAGTTGATAGTAGTTGGTGGTAATTTCGACCGAAAAGGTTCGCTGATAATGCAAAAAAGAGCGGATGGCGTAAACGACGTCCCGTTCGGACTGGGTAAGATTTTCCCGGGCAATCCGGCGTCCGGCGCCCCGGAAAATAGGCTGCAGGAGATTAAGACGAAGCAGCGAACCGAGCGACTCTTCCGGGTCGCCGGTCAGATACCGTAAAAAATCCGTCCCCAGGTTCAGGGTAACCTGGGCGCCGTCGGCCAACCACTGAATGAGCGAAAGGTCGCCGGCGACCTTCACCTGCTCCGTACCGGCGGTCGAGGTCCAGTCAGCGCTGACACCGGCGCCGAACCTGGGACGGTAGAGGTGGCGCTGGGCCGTAAGACTAAGCGCCTGCAGGTAAAGGTTCTCCTTCCGATTCTGATATTCCCGGCTATGCAGAGCTGCCAACTGCAGTACTTCCTGCAGGCCGACCTCTTTTATCTCGCCCGGCGTAAAAACCGGCGGACTTTTTGGTTCAATATCAAAAGAAACCGCCGGACCCGGTCCCTTCTTCTCCGCCAGGATGCGGTAAACTTCTATGTCCGCGCTCTCCCGATAGCGCTGGGCCGAACACCCGGCCAGGTAAAATAAAAACCCGGCTATCAAGCAGTATCGCCACCAACAACTCGTCTTCATTTTATATGTTATTAGATAACTTTCTTCCCTTTTTCGTTTAATTATATCTGCAAAAAGATGTTGGGGGGTAATTTACCAACAGCGGTGGAACCCACGCCGCAGAGGGGTTGCTAATCCTTACCGCCGGTGACCTTGAGCAGCAAATCAACCATCTCCGGATTGACCGAAAAACCCAGGGCCTGGGATTTGGTAATATCCGCGGCCGCCTTGCCGTATTTCTTCTGCGAAGAATAGGCGATCGCCCGACCATAATAGGCCTCGGCGTAATCAGGGTTAAGCAGAATCGCGCGGTCAAAATCGGCGACGGCATTTTCGTATTCGCTCTTAGCCCCATAAACCGTACCGCGTATATAATAAGCCTCAAACAAATCCGGCTCCATTTCAATTAATTTCGTGTAACAGCTGAGCGCCGTATCGTATTCCTCCCGTTCAAAAGCATCATTTCCCTGCCGGTACCAGTCCCGGGCCGTTGGTGTATTAAGCTTAACCTGAAAATAAAAAGGTTCGGAAGAATCCTTCCATCTGGACTTTTCCCGGGCCAGGACGTTCCAGCGGTATCGCTCGCCGTCAACCAGACACCCGTCCGGAATCTTAAAAGACGTTTTCTTTAACAATTTGTTCTCATAGACAAGGTTTTTCGCTCCGTAAGGATACCGGCTGACGTAAAGAGCGTACATGTCTGCGCCGGGAACTTTTTCCCAGCGAAAAGTCGGGGTGGTTGACGTAAGCACAAAAGGATTTTTGGATGAACCGGCACGCGGAGCAGCGCTGCACGTCAAGCACACGCTTGCCGTTAGAAACGAAGCGCAAAATAACCTGAGCGCGATAATACGGAAAAATTTTATATTGTTGGTCATGGCATCTTGTTATTTTGACTGCATTTTTATACACGGGAATGACAAATTGGTGCTATTCGCGACGGGTAACCTGCACCATATCTTCAATCGTGACGATACCGTCGGCCACTTTTTTCAACCCGTCCTGTCGTATCGTTATCATGCCGGATTCAAGAGCCATGCCGGTTACCTCTTCCGTGGAAGGTTTCCGCAGGATTACCGCTCGAATCCGAGGATTGACAATCATCAGTTCATACAGTCCGATCCGACCCTGACAACCGGACTGGTTGCAATTCGGGCAGCCCTTGCCCCGGAAAAATTTTATCTTCCCGAACTTCTCCAAATCCCCGGCTGCTTCGGCCAGAATATCCGGGTCCGGTTGATACTCTTCTTTACATTTCTGGCAAATATGGCCTACCAGCGTCTGGTTAATCACGCCTAAAAGGGAAGAACCCACCAGATAGGGCTCAATTCCCATATCCAGGAGTCGGGTTATGGCGCCCGGAGCAGTATTGGTGTGGAGCGTGGCAAAAACCATCTGGCCGGTCAGGGAAATCTGCATGGCGGTGGCTGCGGTTTCGGTATCCCGAATTTCACCGACCATAATCACGTTCGGGTCCTGCCGCAGGATTGACCTTAACCCGGCCGCAAAGGTGAAACCGGCTTTGGGATTTATCTGGCCCTGGGTGACGCCGGCAATGTGATACTCCACCGGGTCTTCCAGCGTAATGACCTTCTTCCGGGCGGTCCGAACTTTGTTAAGCGAGGCATATAAAGTAGTGGTCTTGCCCCCGCCGGTCGGTCCGGTTACCAAAATCATTCCGGAAGTCAATTCCAGTAGGTGGAGGTACTGCGGCAGTATCTCCGGGGAGAATCCGAGCCGGTCAAAACCCAGAACGATATTGTTGCGGTCCAGGACGCGGATAGCTGAAGATTCGCCGAAGATGGAAGGAAAGATGGATATTCTCATGTCAATCTGCCGGTCTCCGGCCCGGTAAGAAGCGTAGCCGCTCTGCGGAACTCTTTTTTCGGAAACATCAAGGTCGGAAAGAACTTTCAGGCGGGAGATAATGCGGGAGTAAAGTTCGGCGGAAGGCGCCGGAAACTCATAAAGTATGCCGTTAATCCGATAACGGAGTTTGGGACCGTTCTCTTCTATTTCCAGGTGGATGTCGGTTGCCTTGGAACTGACCGACTGGTTTACGATATTGGCAAGTTGAACAGCCGCTGTCTGGTCTTCTTCGGCCTGGCCCCCGCGAATTTCCCGGCCATCTCTCTGGCCGGCCCTCAAATTGGTTTTTTCGTTAAAATCGTCAGTTTGCATGGAGTCTCCTTGTTAACCCAAATTGTTGTTCGTGCGATAAATCGCACCGCTACATGGCGAGGCTAAAGCCTCGCACTACGCTATTGACAGGCAGGATTTATCCGCCGAAGCCCTGGCGTAGGCGGACGCCTGTCCTACTGCGCGGAATTGTTGAAACGCGGTTTAACGTGCTCTTCAAAAGAATAGTAAATAAGCGGAACGAGGAAAAGGGTGGTCAGCAGCGCCACAAAAAGGCCGCCAACGATGACAATCGCCAGGGGCCGGAAAAATTCCGAACCCTCGCCCCGGGTTAAAATCAACGGCGTCATTCCCAGGATGGTCGTCAGGCTGGTCATTAGAATTGGCCGCAGGCGCAACTGTCCCGCCGTGAGTATCGCCTCCCGCAGGGCTAAACCCTTTTTACGCTGGGCGATTACAAAGGTCAGGAGGACGATGCCGGTCGACTCAACAATTCCAACCAGCATAATTAGTCCCAAAAAAGCGACCAGGGAAAAAGTATTCCCGGTTAAAAAGAGAGCCCAGACCACACCGATAATGCTGAAAGGAACCGCAAACATAATTACCAAAGGGTCCAGGTATGACTCAAACTGACTGGCCATTACCATATAGACCAGTATGATGGAAAGAACCAGCGCAAAAGCCATGGTCCGAAATGATTTGGCCTGTTCTTCCCGGCCGCCGGTAAAAGAAAGGGAAAAACCGGCTGGCAGGACCAGTTTTTTGAACTTGGCCGCGGCCTCTGAAACCACGCTGTTCAACGGCCGGCCGTAAATCTCGCCGCTTACTTCCACAATCCTTTCCTGATTGCGGCGCTGGATATAGACCGGCCCGGCGCCCAACGAAATATCGGCCACATCGGAAAGCCGCACAACTCCTCCGGCCGGCGTCGCGATATAGAGACCGGTCAGGACCCGGCTGTCGCTCCGGTCTTGCGGGCTCAACCGCAGCATTATGTCGTACTGCTCACCCATCTCCCGGAATTTATTGCTGCTATCACCGCCGAAACCGGATTTAATCTGGTTGGCGACGGAAGATACGCTTAACCCCATTAAACCGGCCTTTTCCCGGCGCACCTTGACCCGGTATTCCGGTTGGCCTTCCTCCCGGCTGATGTCAATATCCGAAACCCCGGCCAGACCGGCAAAAACCCCGGCCACCTGCCGCGATAGTTGTCCGGAATCATTCAGGTCGTAGCCGCGCACCTCAACCGTCAGGGGTTTTCCGCCGCCGTAAAGAAGGGAAGACATCGGGTCAGACGCCGAAGCGATTACCCGACCTTGCGGAAAGTTGAGGAACGGCTTCAGGCCTTCCGCTATCTCACGGTCGGTGCGCCGGCGCTTCTCTTTGGGCTGTAACTTTATCATAACCTCTCCCCGGTGGCTGGAGGGCGGCTTTCCGCCCATCATACTCATCACCCCGCGGGAGAAACGGCCCCAGTGCCCGAAGATATATTCTGCTTCCGGCACGTTTTCCACAACCTTCTGCTCTACCTGAGCGATCAGCTTCCCGGTCTCTTCGTAACGGGTGCCCACCGGTAATTCCACATCAAAGGTTACCATACCCTGGTCGGTCGCCGGCATAAAATCGGTGCCCACCAGGGGAATAAAAAGAAAGGATATTATCAGAAAGGTTACCGCGCTGAGGAGGGTTTTTTTCTTATGGCTTAAAACCCATTCCAGAACCATGCGGTAACGGTTGGAAATTTGTTGGAAAAAGAGTTCCCCCTGCTGGAAAAGACGCTGCTGCCATCCTTTGCCCTCGTCTGCCAGGAGCAGAAATTTGCTGCAAAGCAAAGGAATCAGCGTGAGCGCGACCAGGAGAGAACAGAGAAGCGTAAAAGAGAACGATAGGGCTAACTGCCGGAAAAGGATGCCGCCAATGCCGCCGGTAAAGATTATCGGCACGAAGACGGTTACCACCGCTAAAACGGAGGCAACAACCGCCGCAGAGACCTCATTGGTGCCGGAGGTAGCCGCCTTTAATTTGCTTTCGCCTTCTTCCCGGTGGCGCAGGATATTTTCAAAAACAACGATGGCGGCATCAACCACCATCCCCACCGCGATACCCAAACTGGAAAGAGAGATAAGGTTCAGGGTAAAACCGGCGCCGTACATCAGGATGAAAGTAGTGATGAGGCTGATGGGAATGCTGACGGCAACGATTAAACTGCTGCGGATGTTGCGGATGAAGAAGAAAATAACCAGTATTGCCAGGATTCCACCCAAAAGCAGGGAGTCGCGCAAACTGTTGATGGATTTCCGGATAAAATCGGCCTGGTCAAAGATAGGGACTAACTTAACGTCCGGGGGCAACTGGCTCTTGATTTTAGGGAGTTCCTTCATAATCCGGTTAACCACCATGACGGTATTGACCCCGGACTGCTTCTGAACCATCATCACCAGGCCCGGTTTCCGGTTAATCTTTACCTCACCCTCTTTTTCCGCAAAAGTGTCCCGCACCGATGCGATGTCTTTCAAGAAGACCGGCTTATCCTGGCGCCGGGCAACCACTACCCGGCCCAACTGCTCCAGGGTGAATTCCTCCGGAGTACGCACCACAAATTCATACGGTCCGCTCTTAAGGTACCCGCCGGGCAGGTTCAAGTTCGCCAGCCGGATCGCCTCGGACAGCGCGCTGACCGGAATCTGGTATGCCTCCAAACGCTGCCGGTCAACGACTACCCGTATCTCCCGAACTTCCCCCCCGGTAATGCTGACCGAAGCCACCCCGGGCAACTGTTCTAATTGTTGGCTTACCTTTTTGTCCAGGTATTCATACATCCGGGGGTAGCTCTCCTTCGCCTCAACACCGAGAATCAGGACCGGCAGCATCGCCAGGTCAAACTTTATCACGAAAGGCCGGGACGCTTCATCGGGAAGCGCGCTATCGGCCAGGCCTACTTTATCCCTTACTTCGTTTACCTTTTCTTCCAGGTTAACGCCCCATTCAAACTTCAAGGTGACAACCGAAACATCCTGGCTGGAGGTGGCTTCAATCTTATCCAGGCCGCTGACCGTAGAAAGTTCTTTTTCCAGGGGGCGGGTAATCTGGCTCTCAATCTCCTGGGGACCGGCGCCCGGATACTGGGTAATAACCGCAACGGTGGGAATCTCCAGGTCCGGCATTAAATTCAGCCCCAACCGGGTCAGGGATACCAGGCCTACAATTACCAGACCCAGAAAAACCATCACGGTTAAAACCGGCCGCTGTACGCCAATTTCCGAAATCTTCATTGTACGATCTCTACCTTTGCGCCCTCAAACAAGGTACCAAGGCCGGACGTGGCAATGGTTTCGCCAACGGTCAGGCCGGACTTAACCTCTAAAAGATTGCCGTCTTGAATTCCCAGGGAGACCTCTTTCTGCCGGGCGGTGGCTTCCTTAATTACAAAAACAAACGTCTTGTCTCCCTGCCGGCTTATCGCCTCCCGGGGAACCGCCGGAATGTCTTTCCGGGTGGAAATCTTAATCT
>JAHJUB010000115.1 GCA_018829455.1 Candidatus Omnitrophota bacterium | reverse complement strand
AAGAAATAATTTAACTGTAGTTGCCGAGCTTGCTCGGCGTTTTAAAAGAGCCAACCAAGGTTGAGAATTACACTCGTCTCTGCCATACGCCGAAGAATAGAAGAGGGTTACCTGCTGGCAGAGTTGGCGACTACAAAAAAATTATCATTTAGCATTATCCGGTTTTTTCTGCGTACATCTGCGTCCCAAAATGACGATATATTAGTATTTTACGATTGCCAGAAATGAGTCGGCCGAGAGGCTGGCGCCGCCGACCAGGGCGCCATCAATATCCGGTTGAGTCAACAGGGAAGCGGCGTTCTCGGCCTTCACGCTGCCGCCGTATTGAATGCGAAGCCTGTCGGCCGGTCCCTCTCCGAATTTAGCGGCAATCCATCCCCGGATAAAACGGTGTACGTCTCGCGCTTGCCGGGGAGTGGCGTTCTTGCCGGTTCCAATTGCCCAGACCGGTTCATAGGCAACCACCATAGAGGAAAGGCCTTCCGGCGAAACATCTTTCAAGCCGCCGGTCAACTGGGTTTCAATCCGTTTTTCGGTAAGGTTGGCTTCCATCTCATCCAACCTTTCTCCAACACAGAGAATCGGTTTCAAGCCATTTTTCAGAGCAGATAGAACCTTCTGATTGACAAAATCATCATCTTCCCGGAAGTGCTGACGTCGTTCCGAATGGCCGATAATCACATAAGTCACGCCGAGCTCTTTTAACATCGGCGCGGAAATTTCACCGGTAAAAGCGCCTTCCTCTTTAGGGTAAAAATTCTGCGCGCCCAGGCCGATGCCGGAACCCCTGACCGCCTCTTCCACCACCGTCAAATCAACGAACGGAGGACAGAGAATCACTTCCCGCTCGGACAGGACTGTCTGATTCAGGCCGGCCCTGATTTCCTGCGCCAGGGCTTTTGCCTGCGCCGGCGTCTGGTGCATCTTCCAGTTACCCGCAATAATCGGTTTTCTCATATTATTTTCGTGTCCGAAAACAGAATAATGCCGATTCGCATTCAAAAATAGAGCAAACCGACGACGAAGTCAACCCTGCCAGCAATTAACTCACTTCTATTCTTCGGCGCATGGCAGGGACGACTGTAGTTGCCGACCCGCAGGGGCGGCGCAGTTGTCAACGCCGCTATATGAATGAAGGCGAATCGGAATCATTTTTTGTCCAGAATTGCAATACCGGAGAGTTCCTTCCCTTCCAGAAATTCCAGGGAGGCGCCGCCGCCGGTTGAAATATGGCTGATTTTATCGGCCACGCCGGCTTTATTCAGGGCCGCAATTGAATCGCCGCCGCCGACCACCGTGTAAGCGCTGGAAGCGGCCACCGCCCGGGCGATCGCCATCGTGCCAACCGCAAACTGGTCAATCTCAAAAACACCTAACGGCCCGTTCCAGAATATGGTCCGGGCGCGGCTGATGCAATCGGTATATTCCTTAATCGCCTGCGGTCCGATGTCAACCCCGATCCAACCGGCCGGAATTGTGCCTCTATCTGTAGTCAAGTATTTGGCGTCCGGCGCAATTTTATCGGCAATCACGTGGTCCAGCGGCGTGTGAAAATCATAAAGGTGCAGTTCATAGGTCTTCTTGATAATCTCCTTGGCCAGCGGAACCCGCTCTTCGTCCACCAAGGAGGCGCCTACCGGCCAGTTCTTCGCCTTAACAAAAGTGTAGGCCAATCCCCCGCCGGTGATTACGATGTCAACCATCGGCAAGAGATTTCCGACGAGGCCGATCTTATCCGAAACCTTGGCTCCGCCGAGAATCAGGAGAAATGGTTTTTCCGGATTGTCCAGAAGTTTGCTTAGCGCTTCAACCTCTTTTTTGAGCAGAAAACCAGAGACCGCCGGTTTTAAAACCGTCGGGACCCCATAAGTTGAGGCGTGAGCCCGGTGGCTGGTTCCAAACGCATCGTTAACGTAGATTTCAGCCAGAGCAGCTAATTTTTGGGAAAACTCCGGGTCGTTCTTTTCTTCTTCGGCATAATAGCGCAGGTTCTCCAGCAGGAGAACGTCTCCGTTCTTCAAATTCCCAATCAGTTTCTCCACCTCCGGACCAATACAGTCTGGCGCCATTACCACTTTTTTCTGAAGGAGACCGGAAAGGTGCGCGGCTATCGGAGCCAAAGACATTTCCGGAACATTTTTCCCTTTGGGCCGGCCCAGGTGTGAAGCAAGGATAAGCCGGCCTCCCTTCTCCAGAAGATACTTAATGGTCGGCAAAGAAGCGGTGACGCGCGTATCGTCGGTTATCCTGCCGTCGGCCGCCATCGGCACGTTGAAATCCACTCGCAAAAAAATACGTTTACCGCCGATTTCCTTTAAATCTTCAACCCCCATAACCGGTGCCATAAATATCCCCCTCACCTCGCCTCTCCCCAATGGGGAGAGGAATAAAGACAAGTTTACATTCGCTCGGCGATGTGCTTAACCAGGTCTACCACCCGGCTGGAATAAGCCCACTCGTTATCGTACCAGGCCATTACTTTCACCAGGTTTCCGTCTACCACCGCGGTTGACAATCCGTCAACAATTGCGGACTTTTCATTGCCGTTAAAATCCTTTGAAACCAACGGCTCTTCGGTGTAATCCAGGTAAGCGCCCAGGGAACCGGCAACCGCTTTTTTGAATGCCGCGTTAACTTCATCCTTGGTAGTCGCCTTCTCCGTTACTACCACCAAGTCAACCAGGGAAACGTTTGGCGTAGGCACCCGGATTGACAAGCCGTCCATCTTGCCTTTCAACGCCGGGATAACCAGGCCAATCGCCCTGGCGGCGCCGGTGGTGGTCGGAATCATGGAAACAGCGGCGGCCCTGGCGCGGCGCAAATCCTTGTGAGGAAAATCAAGAATCACCTGGTCGTTGGTGTAGGAATGGATGGTGGTCATCAGGCCCTTCTGAATACCGAAATTCTCAATCAGAACCTTGGCAACCGGACCCAGGCAGTTGGTGGTGCAGGAGGCGTTGGAAATAATCTTGTGCTGGGACGCATTGTACATCGCTTCGTTTACGCCCATCACGATGGTTACGTCCTCGCCCTTAGCCGGCGCGGAGATAATTACCTTCTTGGCTCCGGCAGTCAGGTGGGCGCCGGCCTTCGCCGCTTCCGTAAAACGCCCGGTTGACTCTACCACGATATCTACTCCCAAATCTTTCCAGGGCAGGGCGGCCGGGTCCTTTTCCGAAAATACTTTAATCTCTTTTCCGTTAATCACCAGGGCTTTGTCCTTGCCTTCCACCGTTCCCGGATAGACCCCGAAGGTAGAATCATACTTGAAGAGATGCGCCAGGGTTTTGCTGTCGGTAAGATCGTTAACCGCCACAAACTCCAACCCCGGAAAGTTCTTCTCCAGGGCCGCTTTAAAAACCAGTCTTCCAATTCTGCCGAAACCATTTACACCGATTCTGACCATGCAGTCCTCCCGTTGTTGAGGCCAAAATTATTGTTTTAGAAACGGATATTTTACAAAATACAGGGGCCAAGTGTCAAACCAAAACTCCTCTCTTATCCCAATTAATCCCGGGCAAGCGCCAGGCCGTAAACCTCCGCTGCGCCAGCCGAAAGAAGACGGCTCCGGCAGGCGGAAAGTGTTGCGCCGGTGGTCAAAACATCATCCACCAGAAGGCACCGCCGGCCTTTAAATGTCACATCTTTTCGAACCTGAAAAGCATCGGAAACATTGGCCATCCGTTCTTTCCCGGAAAGACCGGTCTGGGAAGGCGTATTCCGGAAACGAATCAGAAATCGGTTTAAAACGGGCAGGGAAAAACAGGCGGCTATCTCCTGACCGAGCAGTTCCGCCTGGTTAAAGTTACGCTCCCGAAACCGGGTTGGGTGGAGCGGCACCGGAACAACACAATCAATCCGCTCTTTAAGTTTATGGCATTGGCATAATTCAATCAGGAATTCAGATAGGTACGGAGCCAGAAAAACCTCCCCGCGATACTTAAAACGATGAATGGCGGTTACAATCGGCTCCCGGTAACGCACGGCGCTGAAGAGGTAGGGAAACACGGTTACGGTCAACGGTTCAATCCGAACGCGGCACTCCGCACAGAAAATTCCGGGCGGGATTTTTTTTCCGCAGGCACAACAGGAATAAGGGTAAAATAAATCAAGTAGTCCTTGCCCTAAATTTTTAAGCATAGTTCTCTAGATACTTCTGGGCTGAAGATACCGCCAACGCGCCTTCCGCACAGGCGGTCACAACCTGGCGCAAAACCTTTTGCCGACAGTCACCGCAAGCAAAGAGTCCGGAAACAGAAGTTTCCATAGTCTCTCCGGTAACAACGTGCCCCTGACCGGTGATTTTTACCTCAGGAGGCAAAAATCCAGTGCCGGGCTGAAAACCGGCAAAGATGAATACTCCGTCAACCGTAAGAGATGTTTCTTCACCGGTCTTCAGGTTTTGTAGTTGGACGCCAAAAACCTTGCTTTCCCCAAGAATGCGCAGCGGAGCGCTGTAATCAACAACCTCAATTTTTTTCTCGGCAATCAATTTATCTTTCAACTCCTGGCCAACTGCCAATGTTTCAGCCCGGTGGATTAAAATAATCCTGGTGGCAAACCGGGCCAAGAAGAGCGCTTCCCGGATTGCGGCGGCGCCGCTTCCCACCACCGCTACCACCCGGTTCCGGAAAAAAGGACCGTCGCAGATGGCACAATAGGACACCCCTTTTCCAATCAGCTCCGCCTCTCCCGGAATGTTCAATTTCCTGGGCTGACTGCCGGAGGCAACAATAACCGTCTTCGCCTGGTATTCTTCTCCGGCAATAACCAAAAACTTCCCCTCCCCTTCCTTCCGAAGTTTGGTTACCTGTCCGCCAATAATCCGGGCGCCGGCTTTTTCGGCCTGCTCCTTCATCTTCAAGGCCAGTTCCGAACCGCTGACCCCATCCGGAAAACCGGGATAGTTTTCAATCAAACCAACCCAGGCAAGCTGGCCGCCCGGGACCAGGCCCTCCAGGATTACAAAATTCAGCTTTCTCCTGGCCGCATAAATACCCGCGGTCAAGCCGGCCGGACCAGCGCCGATAATTATCAAATCATTCATTTTATGTAATCGATTAGCCAGAGAAAGCAATCTATTGATTACAGTGATGAAAAAGCGTAGATTACAGAGATTAGAGAAAATCTTGTAATCGTTGTAATCATCAGTTAGGAAATCGCTGTAATCAGGTAACTATTTACTTTTTATAGCTAAATAGTTACCATTTTATTGTCTTAATCCTTTCGCAACCCCTAAGAAACAACCTGCTCAAGTTGATAGAGACGCTGTAACGATAAAAGAAAGGCGAGACAGGATTCGGCGCCCTCGTTCTGATTAACGCCGTTGGCCATCAAACCATCCCGGCAGCCTCCGGTTTCGGAATCATACAGTACTTCGTTCAAGTCGTTATTTCCCAGAAACCATTGGAAAGAAAAACGGGCCTTATTCGACCACGCTTCATCACCGGTTGCCAAAAACGCCTCGGCGCAGGCATCAACCAAACCCGTAACCTCCAAAGGCTGCTGGTCAAACTGCGCCTTTGTCCCGCCCCGGGCCAGCCAGCCGTTATTTCCGACCAGGGAAAGGTGGCGTCCCGAAGGTGCGGTTTGAACGGAAACCAGCCACTCAAGCAATCGCAGACCCAGATGTAAAAGGTCTGCGTCACCGAATCGTTTGCCGACCATAATCAAGGCCTGGGGGATACGGGCATTGTCATAAGTTACGGTATCTTCCAGCCACGGCCAATCATCGGAAGTATTCCTCTGACAGAGTTGCGTCAACAATTCCACCAGTTTCCGTTGCATGTTTTTCACCTCCAGATCCCCTCCAAACCTTTCCAGGTAATAACAGGAGGCGATCACGCAATAGGCCCAGGCTCTGGGAGACGAAAATGAGGCGGTAAAAGATAATGCGACCCGGAATAGACTGGTGGCAACGTTAAGGATGGAGTGGTTGGGCGGCCTTCGGATAATCGCGCTGAGGGCCCAGAGCGCACGGCCGTGGCTGTCTTCGGAGCCAATCTCTTCTGAAAATTGGCGGTTATAAGTCATAAAATTTCGAAACCGTCTCTTCTCATCATCAAACGCGTAGCGGATGAAAGAAAGGTAACACTGCAAAAAAGGAATAACCTGCTCATCCTTAAAAAGAGACCAGTTGCATTCCAGGGCCACGACACCCCGGGCGTTATCGTCGGTGGTGTAGCCGTGAGTCCGGTCCGGAATGGTGAGAAAAGCATGCTGAAACAAGCCGGTATCGTCGGTAAGGGTATACAGCAGGTAGTCCAGTTTGACTTCCGGCAGAACCAATTCCTTTCTAAAGCGGCGCAACAAAGGCAAAGAGGCTGAAGGCCGGTAGGAGACCACCGCTTTTTCAAACAGGGAGCGATACTCTTCGGCTACCTTGGACCAGAGGAAGCGTTGACCGAACTGGTAACACTCTTTGCGCATCTGGTTACGCTTCGCATCATCGCCAAACAGTTCGCAAAGGCTTGCTGCCAAAGCTTTATTATCACCAAAAGGTATCAGGCAACCCCGGTCTTCGACCAGCATCTCCCGGGCATAGTAATATGGGGTGGAAATTATGGCCTTGCCGCAGGTAATCGCATAGGTCAAGGTTCCGGAAACAATCTGCTCTTCGGAAAGGTAAGGAGTAAGGTAGATATCCGCCGCTACGATATACTGGATCAACTCCTCTTCCGTAATAAAATAATTGTGAAATAAAACGTTTTTTTCCAGGCCCAACTCCCGCACCATCCTCTGAAGGGAAAGACGGTACTCTTCCCCATAGTGTTTTTTTATTTCCGGGTGCGTGGTTCCAAGGATGATGTAAAGAAGTTCCGGAAACTTTACCGTTACTTCCGGAAGCGCCGAAAGCGCCGTTTCGATACCCTTGTTGGGACCCAGAAGCCCGAAAGTCAAAATAACCTTTCTTCCTTCGGCGTGGAGTTTGTCCTTATACAGGACCGGGTCCAGAAAAGGGACATCCGGCGCGCCGTGGTAAACCAGAAAGATTTTATCTTCCGGGACTCCGTAAATCCGGGTAAGCAACTCTTTGCCTTTTTGAGACTGGCTGGCCAGGAGAGTGGAAAGCCGGCAGACTTCTCTTAAGACCTGCCGTTGGGATGGGCTCGGATTAAGAAGAATGGTATGGAGCGTGGTCACGACCGGTTTCTTGAGGTCTAACAGAAACTGGAGAAGATAATCTCCGTCCTCGCCGCCGAAGATTCCGAACTCATGCTGGACCGAAACAACGTCGGCTCCGGAAAGGTTGACGAACTCGGCTGCCCGGCGGTAATCGGCCATCTGCTGGTTTCGCACTTCAAAAGACACCTCGTTGGGATATTGATAAGACTGGTTTGTGTCGGACAAGGCGATTATCCGGATATCAAGTT
>JAHJUB010000229.1 GCA_018829455.1 Candidatus Omnitrophota bacterium | reverse complement strand
GCACCGCGTTGCGGCATCTTCGACAGGCGGGGTAAACAAAGACGCCAAGGCGCAAAGAGGGAAAAAGCAAAATACTGAAAAGAGTATATAGGAAATAGGAAAGGGACGGAGGACAGAGGACAGAAGTCGGATGTCAGAAGACAAAACGAAGGAATGATTGCCCCGATGAAATGCGTTTCACTGTCACTATCGTGAATTTCATGGGGTAAAGATGGATAGGATGATCCCTGCGGGATTGGATGGAAAAGGAAAAAGATGGAGGCAGAAAAGCGGAATGAATACCATCACATCAGAGAAAGACATAGATGAAAATTGAAGGAATAATATGGTTGAGAGATGTTGTAGATAAACTTGGGTCTAAACATCACGTTGAAATTGACGAGGTAGAGGAAGTCCTGTGTAATAAGCCCAAGTTTCGTTTTGTCCAGAAGGGCAAGCGTAAAGGTGAAAATGTATATTTGGCTTTGGGACAGACCATCGCTGGTAGATATTTGTCGGTGCTTTTTATCTACAAATTAACAAAAGAAGCTCTGATATTAAGTGCAAGAGGTATGGCCAAGAAGGAAAGGAGACAATATGAAAAAAAGTAAAAATAGGGCTTTGCCCCACTTTGATTCGCTTGATGAGCTTGTGAATTTTTTTGATGAACACGATATGGGTGAATTCTATGAGCAGATGCCTGAAGCCGACTTTGAAGTTGATATCAGAAGAAGACAATATCTCTTCTCCCTTGATGCTGAAGTTGCCAAAAAACTGACAGAAATTGCCAAATCAAGAAAAATATCATCTGAAGCGCTTGCAAATGCCTGGCTCATAGAAAAAATCAAAGAACAAACAAGCAGCAATCAACAGCTTTGAGCTGGTGAGCTGATATTTCACGTATCATGAGTGCCGAGGTATCTTTTGCTCAACAGCTTACCAGCTTATCAGCTTATGTAATTCCGGAGACAGTGTTGAGTTTTGGGTTTTGGTTGTTGGGTGAGAGAAAAGACAGGTCTCGCGCAAAGGCGCCAAGGCGCTGAGAGACAGAGGACAGAGATCAGGAAAGGACAGAGGTCAGAGGTCAGGGTTCAGACGTCAGGAGGGAAAGGACAGAGATCAGAGGTCGGAGGTCGCAGGAGAGAGAAATCAGGAAATAGAAAAGAGAAAATAGGACAGAGGTCAGGAGGGAAAGGACAGAGATCAGAGGTCGGAGGTCGGAGATCGGAGGTCGGGATGGAAAGGACAGAGGAGATAGGAAACAGGAGAGAGGAAAGAGAAATCAGGAAATAGGAGATAGGAGATAGGAAAGAGAAAAGTGGGTGGTGAAGTGGCAGAAGACCTGTTTAATCGAGGGCTGTGTTTGCCGTCGGGGACAGCCATGACCAATAGTGACCTCGACAGGATCATTGAAACGATATTGAAGTGCAAAAGGTAGTCTCTCACCCCGGTTAAATAAGTGCAAAAGAGATTTAACCCCAGTACCATTTCCCGAAGCTACGGGGTAAACTGGACCCCGATAGCGGGATCTACGCCCCAGTTAAACAAAAGATACCAAAAGGTTTAACGAGGTAAACTTCGTTTCGACCCCGGTGGCGGGATCTTCGACACGCGGGGTAGCGCAGAGCGCAGAGGGCAGAAGTCTGACTGTATATTCCTGCGAAAACTGCCACCTGTTCCTGAAATAACTTTATGAATTTTTCCTTGACATCAGGGCAGTTTGTGAGTACATTGTTCGCACAATGATACGAGGTACGAGGAGGTCATTATGACAACATCCACAATCACGGCGAAAACATCCCTTTCCCGCAAGCGGACATCCGCAGTGCGCTCCGGCAGACTGGGGCTGCGAACGACGCCGGCCCAGGCCGCGCTTATTCAGCGCGCAGCCGAGGTGACGCAGAAGAGCATTACCGAATTTGTCTTGACCAGCGTTTGCGAAAAGGCGGAACAAACCCTTTTGGATCAAAGGCTTTTCATGGTTGACGAACAGACCTGGCTGGCATTTCAGGACGCCCTCGAAAGACCGGCGCAGGTTAAGAAGGGTCTGCAGGCGCTCATTGCGGAACCGGCAATCTGGGAAAAATAGAATGGCCGAAGCTTTTCACTATGAGGCGCCTGTTTTGCTGTCGGAAGAGCATGACTGCGATGGTTTCGATTGCGGTCATGTCCTGCTCAACGACTGGCTGCGGCGCTATGCGTGGCAGAATCAACGGGCCAATGCAGCGAAGACTTTTGTCGTTTGTCAGGGGCGCCAGGTCATCGGCTATTACAGCCTGGCCGTGGGGGCAGTGGATCACGACGCCGCGACCGCGCGCGTCCGGAAGGGGCTGGCGAGGCATCCTGTTCCGGTGATGGTCCTGGCCCGACTGGCCGTCGATCTTCATCATCAGGGGAAAAAGATAGGCCGGTGTCTGCTGAGAGATGCCATCCTGCGTACGCTTCGGGCTGCCGACATCGCCGGCATCCGCGCGATCTTTGTTCATGCGAAGGACGAACGGGCGCGCGGTTTCTATGAGCGCTTTGGCTTCGAGCCTTCTCCCATTCATCCCTTGCAGCTTATGCTGCTGATCAAGGATTGTCAGGGAGGAATAGGTCGCGGTAGGAATACCGGTCGCCCAGCACCCCCCGCACAGATCCGGACTTGAGGAACTACCTCATCCGGCTCCTGCCTCAGGTAATAACGCCAAAGCGCACTAAAGGATAAGGGTGACAAATACGGGAAGATGGAATCCATTTGGCCACCAAGCGTTTCATCCGGTCCCATGTTAAGTAATGCTTATGACTCCGGCGCCTGGTAAGACGTGGGGGACGTAGTTAACCCCAGTTAAATACGCTACGCTGTCACTGACGTGAATTTCACGGGGCATGCTTATAAACTTATGAAAATGATCCGCAGATTATTTAGGGTTGGTTATGTGTTATTGGTATTCTCCGACGGTCTGAGGGACTTAGCTCAATGATCGAAAAGATTAAGCAGCAGGTTAAGGCCGGAAATTATCGTTTTACTATACATGGTTTCGAACGATGCGTGGAACGTCATATCTCGCCTAAGGAAGTGAAGTATGCTATATTATCAGGGGAGATCATAGAGGGATATCCAGAGGATAAATATG
>JAHJUB010000114.1 GCA_018829455.1 Candidatus Omnitrophota bacterium | reverse complement strand
ATTGTTTTTTCTGGTTTTCTTTTTGTTCTGCTCTCAGGTTGTGGACCTGCCTTAACTTCCAACCCGAAGAAGGATACCCTTGTCCTGGCGACTACCAACGACCCTAAAACCTTTAATACCATTCTGGCCAAGGAAACCAGTTCTACCGCGATCACCGGTTTTCTTTTTGAAGGCTTAACCCGCACCAATGGTGTTACCACGGAAGTAGAGCCGGGTCTGGCCGAGAGTTGGAAGGTTAGCGATTCCGGCCGTGCCTGGGATTTTAAACTGCGTAAAATCCTTTGGTCGGACGGCAAGCCGGTTACCGCCGGTGACGTAATTTTTACCTTCCGTAACCTGATTTATAATCCGGATATTCCGACCAGCAGCCGGGATATTTTTATGGTTGCCGGCCAGAAGATCAAGGTTGAAGAAGCGGCGGAAGGCAGAGTGCGTTTTACGCTGCCGGCGCCGTTTGCGCCGTTCCTGCGCCAGTTGGGCCAGGAGATTTTACCGGCCCACCGGCTCCGGCCGGCGCTGCAGGCCGGCCGGTTCAACACCGCCTGGGGCGTGGATGCTCGTCCGTCGGAGATAGTCGGCGCCGGACCTTTTATTCTTTCCGAATACCGCATCGGCGAAAAGGTGGTTTTGGCCGCCAATCCTTATTATTATAAAAAGGATAAAACAGGTCGCTCTTTACCCTACCTCAAGCGTATTGTTATTCTGATTGTGCCGGACCAGAATGCGGTCCTGCTGCGGTTTCTTCAGGGTGAGCTAGACTCAATTTCGGTGCGCGGCCAGGACTATAAACTGCTCAAACCCCAGGAGGCAAAACGCAATTTTACCATTTATAATACCGGTCCGGCTTTAGGCGAGAATTTTCTCGCTTTTAACCAGAATCCTAAGGCGCTGATTTCCGCTTACAAATTGGCCTGGTTCCGGAACCGCGCCTTCCGCCAGGCAATTTCTTACGGTTTGGACCGGGGAAGCATGACCCGTAATGTTTACGCCGGGCTGGCTTATCCCCAGTGGGGGCCGATGAACCGCAGCGGCGGTTATTTCTATAACCCAAAAGTCAAGGAGTATCCGTATAATCCGGAAGAGAGCCGACGCCGGCTGGTGGCGGCCGGTTTTCAATACCGTAACGGAATTCTCTATGACTCAACCGGACACCGGGTGGAGTTTACCCTGCTTACTAACGGCGACACCAGCGAGCGGGTTCAGACGGCAACCCTCATTCTGGATGACCTGGACAAACTGGGTATTAAGGCGCACTTCCTGCCGGTGGATTTCAACAACCTGGTCAACCGGATGGTCGCAAGTTACGACTGGGAGGCGGTTATCCTCGGCCTGACCGGAGGGATTGAGCCCCACAGCGGCCGGAATGTCTGGCATTCTTCCGGACAACTTCACCTGTGGAATCCCAAACAAAAGGCGCCGGATACTGCCTGGGAAAAGGAGATTGATGATATTTTTGAAAAGGCGGCCGTAGAGCTGGACAACGTTAAAAGAAAGATTTTATACGACCGCTGGCAGATGATAGTCTCCGAGGAAGTTCCGGTTATTTACCTGGTTAATCCGGCGGCTATCTATGCGGTGCGGAACCGGTTTGGCAATCTCCGGCCGACCGGCTACGGCGGCGTGTTTCATAACATTGAGGAGATTTATACCACAACTAAATAATTGTTCAATAACACAATAATGAAGCTAATTATCCGGTACCAAAAGAAAGGACCTTTGCGCTTCGTCTCTCACCTTGACACCGAACGGCTCTGGCGTAGGGTGGTGCGCCGCGCCCTGCTTCCGGTGGCAATCAGCGCCGGTTTTTCGCCGAAGGAAAAGATTGAAATGGGCTATCCGCTTCCGGTGGGTGTAGAAAGTGAAGGGGAAGACCTGATACTGGAGATGCTTGACCCGCTGCCGATTCCAGGGGTGGCGGAACGTTTGACCGCTGCGCTGCCGGAAGGGATTCCGCTTGTTTCGGCGCTGCCTTACCTGGAGAAAGGGTCGCTCTTTCACCGGACCTCCGGGCTTTCTTACCGAGTGGAGGGGCTGTCGCAGGATAAGATAGTGACGCTGGCGGTTGAAAACGGACGGAGTCCGAAACTATGGGAATATTTGAGCCGGGAGTTTAACCTTCCCCCGGAGGAGGTTAAATTGTTGAAAGTTACCCGGATTGGGATACAATATAAAGACTATGGGTAAAATTATGAGTAAAATAATGATTGACAGTGTTGGGTTTGAAACGCGGGCCGCCATCGTTGCCGCCGGCCGCCTGCAGTATTTTGAGGTGGAGCGGACCAACCGCCTGAGCCTCACCGGCAACGTTTATAAGGGAAAGGTAATTCGGGTTCTGCCAAGTTTGAACGCCGCTTTTCTGAATACCGGAGAAGCCCGGGAAGCATTCCTGCCGTTGACCGACGTGGCGGATGATTCGCTTTACGGTGAAGACGCAGCTGAGGAAAAGAAAGACGGGAAGAGGCATTTATCCCGGCGTCTGAAACTTAAGCCCGGGGACCAGGTTTTAGTTCAGGTGGTTAAGGATGCCATCGGTACTAAAGGTCCCAAGATTACCGCCAACAACATCTCCATTGCCGGTTACCTGTTGGTGCTTCTGCCCCAGCAGCAGCGCCGTGGGGTTTCTCGGCGCATTACGGAACATTCTGAGCGGGACCGCCTTCTCAAAATAGCCGCTTCAGACATACCGGAAAGTTTCGGTTTTATCATCCGGACTTCGGCCCTGGGTTGCCGGGAAAAGACACTCCGACTGGAGATACACCGGCTGCTTTCAACCTGGGAAGAAATTTCCACGGGTTTTAAGAAAAAAAATGGGCCGGTTCGTCTCCATTCCGAAACAGATCTCAGCGGTCGGATCCTGCGTGACCGCTACGCTCCGGAAGTGGAAGAAATTCTGGTTGATTCCATTCCGCTTCTCAAATCCTGTCGGCGTACGCTCGCCCTTTTTGGCGCTGACGCGCGGAAGGTTCATTTGCACCAGGGTAAAACGCCGCTTTTTACCCATACCGGCGTGGAAGAGGGAATTAACAAAATTTTGAGCCGCAAGGTTGCTTTGGGCGGCGGCGGTTACATTATTATTGAGGAGACCGAAGCGCTTTGCGCCGTTGACGTCAACAGCGGCCGGATTTCCGGCGAGGATTATCGCAGCATGGTTCTGCGCACCAACCTTCTGGCTGCCGAAGAGATTGCTTGGCAGTTACGGCTCCGCAATCTGGGCGGTTTAATCGTGGTTGATTTTATTGATATGGACCGGCCTCAGGACCGCAAACAGGTTCAGGAAGTATTTGAAAAGGCGCTGGAACCGGACAAAGCCAGAATCAAAGTGCTCCGGTTCTCCAAGTTTGGCCTGGTGGAGATGACCCGGCAGCGTATGCGCGAAAGTTTGCGGGACTATTTGGCGGATGACTGCCCGGTTTGCGCCGGAAGAGGCGTGGTTACTTCCGACGAAACGGTGGCGGCCCAGTTACGCCGGAGTCTCCAGGTAGAGTTTAAGCCAATCCGCGGTCTCCTCGGCCTTTATTCCCGAAAGAAGATAAATCTTAAGGTCTCCCCGCATTTTGGGGAGTACCTGACCAAAAATTTCAACCTTATTTTCCCGGAGCGCATCTACAAGAACAGGATTAACCTGATTTCGGACACCAGCCTGCCTTCGGACCAGTTTAAGATTATTGTGGATGCCACTTAGGGGGTTTGATGGACCTGCAAAAAAGATGTTTACTGCAGACCGGCGTTAACCGGGTTTTAACAAGCGGCTCAATGGGTCTTTCTTTTTTGGAACTGGACATTATAGTTCTCAATCCGGCCGAAAAACACCAGGAAAAACTGGAAAATAAGGAAGGAATTTTAACGGTTCTTTCCGGCCGGGGCCGGGTGGAAATCGTCGGATTGCCAGCCGAAACCCTGGGCTCGCGTCAAGATGTTTTCCGCGGAAAGCCGGAAGGCGCCTATCTTGGTTCCGGAACTTTTTTTTCGGTTACCGCGGAGACAACTTTGGAAGCAGCCCTATTTCGGTCGCCGGTTGCGCAAGTCCTGCCTTCCTATTTTATTAAAGAAGAAAAAATCCGGCCGGAGAAGAGGGGCGGTCTCAATTTCAGCCGTTTCGTCAGCGATGTAGTCGGTATTAAGAGTCCTGCGGCCCGGTTGATTGTCGGAGAAACGATTGGTGAAACTGGAAACTGGAGCAGTTATCCGCCGCACAAGCATGACCGGGACCGGATGCCGGAAGAAAGTCTTCTGGAAGAGGTTTATTTTTTCCGGTTCCGGCCGGAAAACGGCTTTGGCTTAATGCGCATCTATACCGAAGACGAAAGCCTAGACCAGCCGATTTTGATTCGCCATAACGATTTGGTGTCGATTCCCCGGGGATACCACCCGGTAGTGGCTGCGGCCGGTTACGAAGTATATTATTTGTGGGCGCTTGCCGGGCCGAAGCGGGAGATGCGCGTGTACGAGGACCCGGCGCATCGGTGGGTTAATAAAAAATAGAATGCTTCGGGTGTCTGATTCGTAAAACGCTCTGCGTGTCGGACAAAACTACGCAAATCAGGAACGAGACTCTCCGTGTTCTCGCCTGTACCACAAGGCGAGCCCCGGATACTCATTCCTTCTTTTTGCTTGTTTTGTCTCCGTCACTCTGCGAAGTTTTTCGAACCAAACACCCGAAGCTTTACAAGATACCGTGCTGGGGATGAATTTTAAAAGGAAGAAGGAGTTTTTAGTCGCGGTGGATT
>JAHJUB010000012.1 GCA_018829455.1 Candidatus Omnitrophota bacterium | reverse complement strand
CCGGTATCCGGTGCGCAGGATTGAAAGAACCGTTCCTTCGGCGCAGTCCGGGTCCTCGGAGACCTCCACGGCTTCAGCCGTGTGCGGGTCAAATGGTTTTCCGAGCGCTTCCAGGGGCTTAAGCCCCAAATCGTGAAAAATGCGGTGGAGTTCTTTGGTAACCAGTTTCAGACCGGCGCTCAGGTTTTCCTTGTCTTCTTCCTCGGCGCTGAACTTCAGCACCTGTTCAATGCTATCCAGGATGGGCAGGAATTTTGACAGGAGGATTGATTCCGCAAAACCGGCCAGTCTTTGTTTCTCGTTATCGGTTCTCTTGCGAAAATTTTCAAACTCTGCCGCCAGCCGCAGCAGGTGGTCGCGAGACTCTTCGGCTTTGGCGGCCTGTTCGGAGATTTTCTGCCAGTCCTCTTTGGTCAGAGTTATCGTTTCCTCGGGAATCCTGGGTGTCTCTTCCTCCGGCTCCTCTTTAGGCTTGGTTTTCTTGTCTTCCATTATCTAAATTGCGTCATTTGTCATACCCGCGGACAGCAGGCGGGAATGACAGTAGGAACTTATTTTACGATGCCCCAGTGTTTGGGCGGCCAGTAGATAAAGAGCGCTTCGCCTAGAAAATCTTTACGCGGCACAAAACCCCAGTAACGGCTGTCGTAGCTGTTGGCGCTGTTATCGCCCAACACAAAGTAAGAATCAGTCGGCACCGTTATTTCCGGCGTGCCTTCATCGTTGAAGTACTCGCGTCCGGCGACGCGGTCATTGATTATTTCCTGCCCGTTAATATAAATTTTACCGCCGGCAATCTTTACCTTTTCCTCGGGCCGGCCGACCAGCCGTTTGACGAAGTCCCGCCGGGTGTTGTCCGGAAACTTGAAGATGACTACCTCCCCGCGGCCGGGTTCCCGGAAGCGGTAAACTAATTTATTGGCGATGAGGTGGTCTCCGACCTGAAGCGTCGGGTGCATGGAACTGCTGGGAATTTTAAAGGCCTGAAAAAAGAAGGTGCGGATAAACATCGCCAGAACGAAGGCAACGACCAGCGACTTTATCCACTCCCAGGCCTCTTCTTTCAAGTTTTTGCGCTTTTTGGGTTCCATAGTTGTTTGTGTCATTTATACAACGCCAGAAACGCGCTCTCCGGTATTTCCACCTGGCCGACCATCTTCAAGCGCTTCTTTCCTTCTTTCTGTTTCTCCCAGAGTTTGCGCTTGCGGGTGATATCCCCGCCGTAACATTTGCCGGTGACAAGCTTCCGGTAGGGCGCAACTTCCTCGCGGCCGACGATCTTATTGTCAACCGATGCCTGGATAACCACGGTAAAAAGATGCCGGGGGATGTTGCGGCGCAGTTTGGTTAAAAGGTGGCCGGTTGTAAAACGCGCTTTCTCCCGGTGGACGACCGAGGAGAGGACGTCAATCTTTTTTCCGTTGACTAAAATATCTAATTTTACCAAATCCGAAGGCCGGTAGTCAATAAATTCGTAGTCCAGAGAACCGTAGCCGCGGGTCAGCGATTTCAGCCGGTCGTAAAAATCCACCATCATCTCCGAAAACGGCATCTGATAAGTAAGGAGGATTAAATCCGTGCCCAGAAACTCAATCTTTTCCTGCTCGGCGCGGTAATTCTGGCAGAGACCGATGACGTCTCCGTAGTAATTGGCCGGAGCGATAATCAACACCCTCAGGTACGGCTCCCGTATTTCCTGTATTTGACCCCAGTCCGGCAGTTCGGCCGCGCTCTTTATTTCCAACTCCCGGCCGTCTTTCATCAGAAACCGGTAGGTGGTATTCGGCGTGGTGCGGACTACGTTCATCCCGTACTCCCGCTCCAGCCGTTCCTGGGTGATTTGCATGTGGAGCATTCCCAGAAATCCGGCGCGAAAACCGATGCCCAGGGCGGCGGACCGCTCTTCAGCGTAGGTGAAAGAAGGGTCATTGAGGTTGAGCCGGGCCAGGCTGCCTTTCAGCGCCGGAAAACTCTCTCCGTCGGCCGGATAGAGGCCGCAGAAAACAAACTGTTTTAATTTCCGGTATCCGACCAGGGGCGCCGCCGTCGGTCTAATTTTAAGGGTTAAGGTATCTCCGGTAAACGTGCGGCTGAAATCTTTGATGCCGAGGGTGACGAATCCGACCATGCCTGCCCGGAGTTCCGGGACGAATTCCGGCTGGGGCTTGAAGATGCCGATTTCCAGCGCTTCGCCTACGAAATCCTGTCCCAGCAAAAGGACTTTGTCCCCTTTCTTGAGAACTCCCTGGCGAACCACGATGTGCAGGTCCAAGCCCAGATAGGGGTTGTAGCGGGCGTCAAAGACCAGCGCGGAAAGCGGTTCTTTCGGGTCGCCTTCCGGCGGAGGCACGTCTTTCACGACCGCATCTAACAGTTCATCCACCCCAACGCCGGTTTTGGCGCTGACCAGGTAGATTTCATTTTCAAAGACCGGCAGGATTTCCATCAGTTCCTTCCGGGTCAGGTCAACCTGGCTGTTGGGCAGGTCAATCTTGTTTAGGGCCGGGATGATGGTGAGGTTCAGGCGCTGTGCCAGGTGAAGGTTGGTTATCGTTTGCGCCTGGATGCCCTGGGTTGCGTCAACTAAGAGGATAACCCCTTCGGCGGCCGCCAGGCTCTTTTCCACTTCGTAAGAGAAGTCGCTGTGCCCGGGCGTGTCAATCAGGTTTAAATTGTAGTCGTTGTAGTGGATGCTTACCGGGTGGGAACGGATGGTGATTCCGTGTTCCCGCTCCAGGTCCATGCTGTCCAGCATCTGGTCGCGGAAAACCCTCTTTTCCACGGCGCCGCACTTTAGCAGGAACCGGTCGGCCAGGGTGCTCTTTCCGTGGTCCACGTGAGCCACGATGGCAAAATTACGAATCTTGTTTTGGGGTGTCATTTCAGAAATTGTAGGGGGCGGATTCATCCGCCCCGCGGGCGCCATGAATGGCGCCCCTACAACCGCGGTAAACCCTTATTATATCATAAAAACGAGGGTCAGGGCGGCGGGTTTCTTAAAAAGAGCGGGAGTAACTTAAGTTTGCGGTTAGGCCCGGCCCGAAATAGCCGGGCAGGATTTCAAGGCGCTGGTCGGTCAGGTTTCTGATGGTCAGGGTGACGACGTTATTAGGCCGTAACTGGTAGCTCAAGGCCGCGCCCGGCAGGCACATTCCCTGGATTTCAACTGCCGGATTATCGTAACTGAACGGACAGTCCAGGAAGACGGTAAGTTTGGTCTTCAAATTTAATCTTGCGGTGACGCCGGCTTCAAGCGACCAGACGGGCCAGACGGCTTCCAGGTCAATATCGTTTTTCGCATTCAAGATATGGTAGGCGAGGGAAATCCGCGCGCTTAAAGGTCTTTCCGGAAAGAAGGCGGCGCCGAGGCTAACCACTGCTTCTCCGCCTTCTGTCAGCGCCGCGGGAACGAAATCGCCGCCTATTTTTTTACTGGCCGGCAGGTTCCACAGGCGGGCAACCGAAAACGAGAAATTCAGGATACCGGCCCTGACCATCTTTTTGCGGTTGATTGAGAGAGACACCTCCCGGACCGGTTCCGGAAACGGTTCCATTCCGGCCTGGCTTGCTGTCGCCCCGAGAGACCAGTTGCTGCTCTGCCGGGAAAAAGCCACGGCAAAGTTTTCCTGGTTTCCGGCGCTTACGGTAAGACTGGAAAACGACAGGGAAGGGAGTTTGGTTGAAATCGCTTTTAAGGATAGCGCGGTATCAGGCCTGGTTTCTTCCCGGAAAGAAAAGACCGTCGTTAAGGTCTTGTCTTCACCCAGAATAATCCTTTCCGGCAGTTGGAGCGGTTCGTTGTTGTTTTGGGCAGGAAGAGTTAGCGGGTGGAGAAAAAGCAGTAACAGACCAACGTAGGTTATCTTTTTAATGGAAAGCATAATTTTAAATGCTGTTATTCCCGTATGTTTTAAGGCGAGAATCCATACAACAACCTACATTTTCTTTTTGATCTGGGCCAGCGTCGCCTTAATCTCTTTAGATAGGGGTGAATTAGCCGGCAAGTTCATCAGCGCTTCCATGTAAACCGGAATCGCTTCCGGTACCCGGCCCAGGTTTTGGAGACAGACCGCTGTTCCGTAAAGAATCTCTCCCCTTTTCTCCGGTAGGGTTTGACGCAATTGCTGATAAAGAGGAATCGCGTTCTGGTAATCGCCTTTCGCCAGAAGCAGGTCGGCCTTGTTCTTCATAAGGCCGTCTCTTAATTCCGACCTGGGGTTGAGGGCGAGCCCGGAGTCAAGCGCCGCCAGGCTTTCGTTGGGTTTGTTCCCTTTCAGGTAAGATAGACCCAACAGCAGGAATGCTTCCGCCCGGGTTTCATCGTCCAGGACAACGGCCGAGGTAACCCGTTTCAAATACGGAACCGCTTCGGCCGGCCGGCCTTCTTTTATAAAGAAACGGGTCAGGAGTAAAACCATTGCCGCCTGTTCGGATACAAATGGTTTTTCGGATAGATATCGTTCCCACAAAGCAACGGCCTGTGATTCTTTGCCCAGAGCGATGAAGACGAGCCCCAGGCCATACTGGGCCTGCCCGGTCAGATTGTTTTCCGAGTAGGCGCTGATGAGGTTTTGAAACGCGGTCTTCGCCTCGGTATGTCGTTTCAGGTTATAAAACGCGAATGCTTCCTGCAGCAGCGAAGCCGCCGCGAACTCGCTCTGCGGAAAACGGCTCCGGAATTCCCGGTAAAGGATGGCGGCCTTCTGGTAATCACCGGACAGAAAAGATGTTCCGGCCAGTTCAAAGAGCGCTTTTTCCTGTAGAGATGGCTGTGTTGAGTCGCCCAGCGCTTTCTGAAAATATTCCAACGCTCCGGCGTAATCCTGTGCTTTTCGGGCAAGCGTTCCCAACTGGAATCTGGCCGCGGCTTTGACTTCCGCGTCGGTACTCTTTTCCTCCGCCTCACGGTAGTAGCGGATGGCGCCGGCGTAATCTTTCCGGGAAAGGGAGATGTCGGCCAGACGGAAGTTTGCCAGGGGTGGTATCTCCGGGTCCGGACTGGAGCGCAATCTTAGAAAATCACTCCGGGCCGCCTCAATATTTCCTTCTTGCAGGAGGGCGTTTGCCCGGTAATAGGAGATTCGGTCAAGGGATGGGTCTGAGGGAAGTTGGTTAAGTATGATTCCGGAGATGGTGTGGACTTTGGCAAAGTCTTTTGCGTTTAAGGCGGCGGCGATGCTCCGTTCCGCGGCGCTGATTAACATCCTTCGATTTTCCGAAGATTCCTTTAGTTCCGGATGTTTTCCTTCCCATTCCGCCAGAACGGTCAGGGCTTCAAAAAATTTACCCTGGTTGGCCTGGCTGGTCAGAAGTCCCTGGTAGGCAGCCGGCCTTGTTTCTTCGGCCAGGCCTGTGTTTAGGGCGTTCCGGAAATCATCCTCCGCTTCCGCAAAAATATTCAGGGAGAGGTTTGTTTCCCCCCGCAGGTAATAGGCCTGGCTGACATAAGGGTTTTCCGGATTATAGACCAGGGATCCGCTAAACGCTTTCTTTGCTTCCGGAAGTTTGTTCAGTTTTCTGAGGCTGAGGCCTTTAAGGATGAGTCCGTATGGTTTTAATTCGCTCTGCGGGTAGAGACTGTCAAACTGTGTCAGGTATCTGAGGGAAACATCGTAAAACTCATTTTCGTAGGCAATCTTCGCCAGTTGCAGATACTCCTTTTCCGTATAGGCGAAAGCGCATCCGACCCGGAAGATGAAAGCACAAAATAGGATTAGAATTATTTTTCTTCGCATATCGTAGGGGTCGCATTTATGCGACCCGCGGGCGCGATGAATCGCGCCCCTACACTTACCAACGCTGCTATATGAATGAAGGCGGGTTGGTTTCAAAAAAGAAGCCCCGGAAATTACTCCGGGGCTTCTTGTCACATTCCAATACGAAAGATATTACTATCTTTATATTTTTGTGACGTTTTCCGCTTGGGGGCCTTTTTTGCCTTCCGTTACGTCAAACTCTACTTCGCAACCTTCTTCCAATGTGCGATAACCATCGGCCGTGATTGCAGAGTAGTGTACGAAGACATCCGAGTCTCCTTCACGCTCAATGAAGCCATAACCCTTGGCTGCATTAAACCACTTCACCTTCCCTTTTACTCTTGCCATTCTTTTTTCCCCTCCTTTCTATTATGCAGGCGTTTTCTCCGGAAGAGACCAGGCAGAATACCTGACCGTTCCTTTGTGCCTGCATTTAACTATTTACCGGTTGTACTCGGCCGCGGCTCTATTGAAGACGTGAAAGTGCAGCCGCCGCTGAATACCGCCAGGCATAACAACAACATCACGATGGTAATTATTCTTTTTGTCATTTCTTTACCTCCAACGTTTGGAACTCTACCAATCTAAATTGGAATAATTTACCATACTTTCGCAGCGCGTGTCAAACGGAAAGAACCTTTCTGAGAAAATCAACCCTGTTTTTAGATTCTTTTTCCGAGGCGGATTCGCTGAAGACGCGAATAATCGGTTCGGTGTTGGAGAACCGCGCCTGGCACCACCAGCCTTCTCCGGAGATACGGAAACCGTCCTGACGATCAAGCGCTGCTTCCGGGAACGCTTTTCTGATTCTTTTCTCCATCTCTGTTTTTGGATAGTCCGGCCGGGCGGCTTTGTCCTTGACCAGAAAATAAGCCGGGAGTTCTTTTGCCAAATCAGAAACCTTTTTGTTGGTCCGGCAGATATGTTCCAGGATAAGCGCGGTTCCGATGAGGCCGTCCCGGCCCGGGTGTCCGGCCGGATAGATGACCCCGCCGTTTCCCTCCCCGCCGATAACGGCCGAGACCGCGAGCATCTTTTTGGCAACGTGATATTCGCCAACCGGCGTGCGGTACACCGGAACGCCGTATTCTTTCGCCAGCGCTTCCACGGTCAGGCTGGTGGAGAGGTTGATGACCACCGGTCCAGGCCTTCGGGAAAGGATGGAGTCCACGCAGAAGGCCAGGGTCAGTTCTTCGGAAAGCGCTTTCCCGTCTTCAGAAACCAGCGCTAACCGGTCCCCGTCCGGGTCAAAAGCCAGGCCGAGGTCGGCGCCGGACGCTTTCACTTTTTGGCAGAGGGAGATTAAGTTCTCCGGTCTGGGCTCCGGCAGATGGGGAAAAATTCCGGTTGGTTCGCAGTTCAAAAGGATTGTTTCGCAGCCAAGTTCGGAAAGTAGTTTTGGCGCCGCCTGAAAAACTGCGCCGTTGACGCAGTCAACCGCAACCCTCATCTTCCTCTGCCGGATGAGTTGGACGTCAACTAATTTCAGGACATTTTTCAGGTATTGGGGAAGTATTTCAAACTTTTCTTTGTATGGGCTCGATTTATCCGACCCGACTTCGGCGAGCTCAGCCGAGCCGCGGGCGCCATAAATGGCGCCACTACGTTTCTGTATTGAAACAGGATTGTAGACTTTTGCGACCTTCTCCGGGGAGAGGAAGAGCCCGTTATTATCCAGAAACTTCAGACCGTTCCATTCGCCGGGGTTATGGCTGGCGGTAATGATGATTGCGCCGGCGGCCGAGAGATGCGTTACCGCAAATTCAAT
>JAHJUB010000113.1 GCA_018829455.1 Candidatus Omnitrophota bacterium | reverse complement strand
GGTTGGCGACTACAAATGATATTAAGCCCGCGGGTCGGATGAATCCGACCCCTACGTTAAAATATTTAATGCTTTTAGCCGTAAAGCAACCTTTTCGGGAATGCCTGACTTTACCAGTTCGGCTGCCGGGGCGGATTTAATCTCTTCCAGAGACGAAAATCTGCGCCAGAGGAGCGCCTTTCGCCTGGGACCGATGCCCGGTATGGAATCAAGGGAGGAGGCGGTTATTTTTTTCCGCTGGAGGTTTCGGTGGTAAGAGACCGCAAAACGGTGCGCTTCATCCCGTACCCGTTGTAAAAACAAACTTTCCGGTGAAGACCGGGAAACCGGCAGCGGTTTTCTTTTACCCGGCGCAAAAATTTCTTCCTTTTCTTTCGCCAATCCTACCAGAGGAATTGTATTGTGGTTAACTCTCAGGACGCGGTTGGCGGTCTCTACCTGCCCCCGGCCACCGTCAATCAGGATAAGGTCCGGCCGGGGCCATTCCTTTTCTAAAAATCGCCGTTTCAAAACTTCAGCCATCATCGCACAGTCATTAATGCCCTCAACATCCTTTATCCGAAATCGGCGGTACATTTTCCGGCAGGGTTCCCCGGCCAGAAAGGTAACCATACTCCCCACGGCTTCCTGGCCGAAAAGATTGGAGATGTCGTAAGCCTCAATCCGCACCGGTTCCTTCGGCAATCCCAGACTGTCTTTAAGGTTTAAAACTGTTTTCTGGGACGGCCGTTCCCTTCCCAGCGCTTTCGGATGTTTTTGTACCCGCTGTAATACGTCTATTTCGTCACGTATCCGGGCCGCCTCTTCAAAGTTCAGTTCACCGGCGGCTTTTCCCATTGCGGTTTTCAACTCCGAAATTATCTGTTGGTTTTTACCTTCAAAAAAAGATAGGAGGGCTCGTGCGGTACGGTTATATTCTTCTTTTGTGGATTTTCCGGCGCACGGCGCCAGACAGCGCTTCAGATTATAATCAAAACAGGGCCTGACCGGGTTTTCCGGATTAATCCGGCGCCGGCAACCGGCCAGCGGGAATATTCGGCGCAGATTACGCACAGCCCGGCGCAGAGCCCAGGCCTCGGTAAAAGGTCCGAAATAATAAGCATCCTTCTCTTTTTTGCCCCGAATAATCTCAATCCGCGGAAAATCACTTTTGGTGATGCGCACCAGGGGAAAGGTCTTATCGTCGCGAAGGTCTACGTTGTAGTGTGGCTGATAGGTTTTGATAAAGCGGCTTTCCAAAAAGAATGCTTCGGCTTCGCTGGCCGTGGGATAATGTTCCAGATCCGCTATTTCATTGACCAGCAGTTCGGTCTTCGGGTCAAAAGACCGGCTGGCCTGAAAGTAGGAGCGGACCCGGTTGCGCAGGGAAACCGCTTTCCCGGCGTAGATTATCCGACCGGACTTGTCCCGAAAAAGATACACGCCCGGAAGGTCCGGCAGGTCATGAATCTTCCTTTGCAACTCCTTCTTTTTCGGCGGCACCGGTTTGCGGCTTCTCCTTTTCGGCGGCGTAATTTAACTGCAGGTTTGCGATTGCGGCCGATAAATATTTTTCTTCATCCGGGGTGAGATTGCCCTTGGACTTTTCCCTCAGCAGGATTAAAATTTCAATTGTGTTTTCCGCAGCCGAAAGGTTAAGTTCCGTCTTACCGGTAACCGGATTGGGAATTTTGCCCAGGGCCTGCCAGCCCGAAGCTTCAAAAATAGACACCAAAATTGAGAAATTCATAATTCAACTCCGTCAAAAGGGCAACGACGCGCCGGTAACTAATTTCACCAGGAAACTGATTACGGGAAACAGCAAATTAAAGAAACCGAAAAAAAGAAGAGCGATAATAATGAACATTCCGTAACGCTCCATCCGGTAGTAATTCGCCTCCATCTTCAAGGGCAGTAAACTGCCTAAGATGCGAGACCCGTCCAGAGGCGGAATTGGAATAAGGTTGAAAAGAGCCAGCAGGAAATTGATAAAAACTCCAAAATAAAGCAAATATCCCACTCCGGAAAAAGAGTTGGCGCCGGTTATCCGTAAAAGAAAAGCGAAAAAAAGCGCCAGAAATATATTTGATAAAGGCCCGGAAACGCCCACTTCAATCATGCCCCGGCGAAAATTACGAAACCGGTAAGGGTTAATTGGGACCGGCTTCGCCCAGCCGATAATTATCGGCGCGCCGGTCAGCAAAAGAAGACCCGGCAAAATGATCGTTCCAAAAATGTCTATGTGGGGCAAAGGGTTCAGCGTCAGCCGTCCCATAACCCGGGCGGTGTCGTCTCCGTTACGCAGGGCAGCCACACCGTGACTGCATTCGTGGATAATCACCGAAAAGATGAGAATAAATAAACGACCGATTGCGATAGCCGGATCCATATGTTTATTATACCACAGTACCCCCTCTCACCTTCATCCTCTCCCCTCTGGGAAGAGGCAAGGTGAGGGGAATCACCGGTAGTTTTTTCGCAGATAATTTATCCCAAAATAGAAGATACTGCCCGCAATTAATGCGCTGAATAACGCCAGGCCGGTTCCAAATCTTACCGCCATAAAATGGAAACAACCGAACGCCAGGATGGTCGCCAGACCGGACAAAATGACAAATTCCAGGCTGGATTTAAAAATCTTCCGGCCGCCTAAAAGGCCAATCTTACGGTGCAGCAGGAAAAAGAGCAGACCGAAATTTAAGATACCAACCAGGGAAGTGGACAACGCGACGCCGCCCTGTTTTAACGGACCTATTAAAATAAGGTCCAGAATCAGGTTAGAGGCAATGCTTAAAATTCCAACCTTAACCGGCGTCGCAGTATCCTTCAGGGCGTAGAACGCCCGGGTTAATACAATATTGCCGCTGTACCCAAAAAGGCCCAGGGAGAAAAAAAGGAGCGCGATACCAGTCGCCTGGGTAGACTGGCTGGTAAAAAGGCCTCGCTGGAAAAGGACCTGGATAATTGGCTCCCGGAAAAAAACAAGGACGAAACTGGCCGGAATAACCAGCAAAAAAGCCAATTTAAGAGAATAAGCGAGCGTCTCTTTCATCTGTTTTAAATTCCCTTCGGATACCTGTCGGGCCATTGAAGGAAGGGCAACTGTGCCCAGGGTCACCGCAAAAATGCCCAGCGGCAATTGCATCAGCCGGTTGGCGTACCAGAGGGAACTGACCATTCCCGGGGCAATGGCGCTTGCCAAAAAATAATCCACCATAAGATTGATGGGCGTAACCGCTACGCCGATGATAACCGGCGTGAGCAATTTACCAATTCGCACCAGAGCAGGATTCTTCAGGTTGAAAGTCGGTTTGAGGGAAAAACCCCTGCGCCAGAGCGCCGGCGCCGGTATAAAAAATTGGGCGGCCCCTCCCACCAACAGACCGATAATCAGTCCGTAAGTTCTGCCTTCAAGTCCGGCGCCGAACAAGGGCGCAATGGTAACCAGACTCAATATCCAGAAAAGGTCAAGACCCAGGGGCGCCAGGGCCGGTCCGGAAAAATGACCCAGGGAATTAAGGACACCCATCACCAGGGCAGCCATAGAGACAAAAACGAGGTAAAAAATGGTGAACCTCAGGAAGGAGAGCATCAGGATAATTTTCGGACTCAGGGGAAAAAATCCGGCCAGGCTTGATGCGAGGAAGAAAAAAAGCGAAAGGGACAGGGTAAGGCAAAGACTGGCGCCCAGCGTGTCGCTTATGATTTTCTGGGCATCTTTCTTTTTTTCCGGAGAGAGGTACTCGGAAAAAACCGGGATAAAGGCGCTGTTCAGCCCGCCCTCCGCCAGGATTCCCCGAAAGAAGTTGGGAATCATAAAAGCTAACAGAAAGGCATCATAGACCAGGGTCGTCCCGAAGAAGTAGGCGCTGAACATCTCCCGGCCGAGTCCGGCAACGCGCACCAGGATAGTAACCAGACTGACCATACCGACGGTTAAAATAATTCTTTTTTTGTCCATCTACCCTTTATTATAGTGTTTTCGCTCCTGATTTGACAAACCGTTCTTAATTCTGGCAAAATTAAAGCGATGGTAACCAAAAGAATCATACCGTGTCTGGATGTTAAGGATGGCCGGGTGGTAAAAGGCATCAATTTTCTGGATTTGCGCGATGCCGGGGACCCGGTGGAAATCGGCGCTGCTTACAGCCGGGAGGGGGCAGACGAACTGGTCTTCCTGGATATCACCGCCTCGTTTGAAAAACGGGGAACTCTGCTGGAAATTGTGGAGAGGACCGCGGGTTCCGTCTTCATTCCGCTGACCGTCGGAGGCGGCATCAGAAATATAAACGACATTAAAGACATTTTGCGGGCCGGCGCGGATAAAATTTCCATCAATACCAGCGCCGTTGAAAATCCAGGGTTGATTACCGAGGGCGCCGATAAGTTTGGCAATCAGTGTATTGTAGTTGCGATTGACGCCAAAAATATCGGTCCGGGAAATTGGGAGGTTTATACCTACGGTGGTCGAACACCAACTAAAATCTCGGCGGTTAAATGGGCGCAGAAAGCAGTCAAAATGGGCGCCGGAGAAATTCTCCTTACCAGCATGGACCGGGATGGCACCAAATCCGGTTATGACGTAGAACTGACCCGGGCCATTTCGGAAGCGGTAACGGTCCCGGTAATCGCTTCCGGCGGCGCCGGAAACCTGCAGCACCTTTTTGAAGTCCTAAATGAAGGAAAAGCGGATGCGGTCCTGGCGGCCAGCATCTT
>JAHJUB010000112.1 GCA_018829455.1 Candidatus Omnitrophota bacterium | reverse complement strand
CAAAAACGTAACTGCCTCAAATATTGCATATTTAGTTCAATCTGAGCGAATAAACTATGCGTGACATAACCACTAAAATTTTACTCGGCGACTCTCGGAAAGTGCTAAAAACGCTAAATGATAATTCTGTTGATTTAATAGTAGGGGTCGGATTTATCCGACCCGCGGGCTTGATGAATCAAGCCCCTACATTTCTTACTAAAACCCTTTATTATCAACGGTCTCCAAAGTAAATTCCTAGGCAATCAAGTTACTTTGACAAAAGGATACGTGATTACTGTTACTGCTGAAACAGAAGAACGAGCAAAGCGTATTGTGGAATTCTATACAGGCGATATCCATGATCTCTCTACAGATGAAGACAGAAAAGAATTTAATTTTTCTATTGCAGAAATTGACTGTAAAATAAATGAAAGTTGGAAAGCTGAAGAAATTTAAAAATAATTCTCCTGAGGAGTTACACTACGAGATTCTTCGCTTACGCTCAGAATGACAAGAGAAGTTTGGATTCCCGCCTAAAACACGCGGGAATGACATGCGTTTCGGTGCGGGAATGACAGAGCGTTTTTGTAGGGGCGGGGTTACATCCCCGCCCGCGGGAGGGGACGGATAACCCCCCTCGCCCCCCTTGTCAGGGGGGAGTTACAGCCCATCCCCTACATAAAAACCAATAAACTTTATGGTAAAAACAGAACTGAAGGTACTGGAGGGCTGCCGGCGGCAGCTGCGGATTGAGGTTGAACCGGAGACCGTAAAGAAGACCTATCAGGAAGTAATCCGGGGCGCGGGAAAAGCCGCGCAAATTCCCGGATTCCGGCCCGGTAAAGCGCCCCGGGAAATAATCAAGGAGCGGTACCGGGATGTTATTAGTAAGGAAGTTGTGGGAAAATTAATCCCGGAAACATATCAGAAAGCGCTTGAAGCGCAGGGTCTTAAGCCGGTCAGCGAGCCGGAAATAACCGAAGTGGAGCTGACGGAAGAGCGGCTTGCTTACACCGCCGCCTTTGACATCGCGCCGGAGGTGGAACTGGAATCGTACAGCGGCCTCTCCCTGGAAAAGAAGGAACTGCAGATTACCGAAGAAGAGGTCAACCGGGTGCTGGAAGAAGTCCTGACTCACAACCCGAAACTTCAGATAGAAGCGCGTGATTTAAGGGCGCGCGAGAACATGAAAAACAGTTTGCGCCAGCGGCTGGAGTACCAGGCCCAGGCAATGGCCGGTCAGGAGGAAGACGACCGGCTCGTGGAACAACTCCTCAGCCGTTCCAAGTTTGCGGCGCCGGAGAGCCTGGTCAACGAAAGAACGATTGAACTTGTGCGCCGGGAATTGGGGAACACGCCGGACCTCAAGACAAAGAATGAGGCGGAGCAGAAAAAAATCGCCTCGGAACTTTTTGAAAAGATAAAACCCCGGGCTGAAAAAGAAGTAAGGGCCTCCTTCGTCCTGGCCGAAGTTGCCAAACGGGAAAAGGTGGAGGTCAGTGAAGAAGACGCCGATAAGCGGATTGAAATCCTGGCGAAGATGGCCGGCAAAGAAAAAGAAGAGTTTGCGGCCGGTATAAACGCAGAGCAACGTGAGGAACTGAAGGGCCAAATCCGCATTGAAAGAACTTTGACCCTTTTGAAAAAACGCTCCCTGTTGATTAAGAAGCCGGTAATTATAAGGGCGTAAGGATATGTTTGTCATTGCGAGCGCAATACTTAAATTTGTCATTGCGAGCGCGTTTTGCGAAGCAATCTTGTTGTAAGGTTGGGATTGCCACGTCGCCAACAACGCTCCTCGCAATGACTCCGTAAAATTGGAGGCCTATATGCTAATTCCTTTTGTGATTGAAAATACGCCGACCGGGGAACGGTCGTACGACATCTATTCCCGGCTCTTAAAGGACCGGATTATCTTTGTCGGCACCCAGATTGACGACCAGGTAGCCAACCTGGTGGTCGCCCAAATGCTCTTCCTCCAGAGCGAATCTCCCAAAAAGGACATTCACCTTTACATCAACAGCCCGGGCGGCGAAATAACCGCAGGCCTGGCAATCTATGACACGATGCAGTTTGTCGGAGTAGAGGTTGCCACCTACTGTCTGGGGCAAGCTAGCAGCATGGCGGCCGTCCTTTTGACCGGAGGAACCAGAGGGAAAAGATTTATTCTTCCCAACGGCCGGGTGCTCATCCACCAGCCCTGGGGCGGGTTCCAGGGTGACGTCTCGGCCACATCCATCCATGCCAGGGAAATGCTCCGGCTGCATGACCGGGTAAATAAAATTCTTTCCAACCACACCGGTAAATCAATGCGCCGGATTGCCGCGGATACCGACCGGGATTTCTATATGTCAGCGGAAGATGCGGTTGCGTATGGAATTTGCGACGCCGTCCTGAGCAAACAGAAAAACAGTGAATAGAAAAACTTCTCTTTAACAACGAGATTCTTCGCAGAAGCAGCTCAGAATGACACAAATCGTTCAGAATGACACGGAGGAACTAGATATGGCCAAATTACTGCGAAACAATAATTTCAGAAAAAATCAGAAGGACGAGCCGAACAGCGCCGAAATTAAACTGCGGAAAGTGATGCCGGCCATTCCCCTGCGAGACATCGTAATCTTCCCCGGGATGGTGACGCCCCTCTTGGTAGGCCGCCAAAAAACCGTCAACGCGGTGGAAGAAGCGCAGAGTTTGGACAACCTGGTGGTCCTGGTTTTCCAGAAGAACGCCGAAGTTGAGGAACCAATTGAATCAGACCTATTTCCGGTCGCGATTCTGGCCCGGATTCTTCAAGTAATGCGTCAGTCAAACGGCCAGATGAAACTGTTGGTTGAGTCGCTCTTCCGGGTAAAAGTGACCCAGGTCCAATCGGAAAACCGTTTCTTCGCCGTTTCGGTTGAACCCATGGTCATCGTCCGGGAAAGAGGCACCGAAGAAGAAGCCCTGGTTCGTCTCCTGGTGGAAGCCCTGGAAAAATATCTCCAGGTAAATCCGATCCTGCCCCGAGAGGTTCTGGGCAGTATCTTTTCCGCGGACGAACCGGAAAAACTGAGCGACATGGTGGCCGGATACCTGCCTCTGAAAAAAGAGGATAAGGCGCAAATTCTGGACATCAACGAAATTACTCCCCGGCTGCGGCTCATCCTGAAAATACTGAATAAGGAGATTGAAGTTCTGGAAGTCCAGAGGCAGATACAGGGAGAGGTCTTCAAAAAGATTGAAAAGAACCAGCGAGACTACATTCTGCAGGAACAGATGAAGACCATCCAGCAGGAATTAGGCAAGGAGACGGAGACCTCGGAAGTAAAAGCTTTACAGGAGAAGGTTGAAGCCGCCGGCATGCCGGAGCCGGTCAAGAAGAAAGCCCAGGAAGAACTGGACCGCTTTTCCAAGATGATGAGCCTCTCTCCGGAAGCCACGGTTATCCGAAACTACCTGGACTGGCTGATTAACCTTCCCTGGCAGAAGAGCACCGCGGATAATCTTGACATCAAGCGCGCGGGGGAAATCTTAAACGAAGACCATTACGGACTTCAGAAACCAAAAGAACGCATTCTGGAATATCTGGCGGTGCGGAAAAGAAACGCCAAACTTAAGGGCCCGATTATCTGTTTTGTCGGACCGCCCGGAAGCGGTAAAACTTCCCTGGGCAAATCGGTTGCCCGCGCCCTGGACCGGCAGTTCACCAGGATTTCGCTGGGCGGGGTCCGCGATGAAGCGGAAATCCGCGGACACCGGAGGACTTACATCGGTTCCCTGCCCGGACGCATCATCCAGTCCCTGCGTAAAGCCGGCGTGAAAAACCCGGTTTTTCTGCTGGACGAAGTGGATAAGATCGGGTCGGATTTCCGCGGGGACCCTTCCTCCGCGCTCCTGGAAGTATTGGACCCGGAACAGAATAACACTTTCAACGACCATTACCTGGAGGTTGATTTTGACCTGTCACAGGTCCTGTTTATAACTACCGCCAATAACGAGGCGACGATACCGCCGCCGCTGCTGGACCGGATGGAAATTATCAACCTGCCCGGCTACACCACTTCCGAAAAGATGGAGATTGCCAAAAAATTCCTGGTGCCTAAGGAGATAATCGCCAACGGTTTACAGCCGGAGGAAGTTACCTTTTCAGACGAAGCAATCAACGAAATTGCCAGGTCATACACCCGTGAAGCCGGCGTAAGAAGCCTGCAGCGCCAGATTGCCACCATTTGCCGGAAAGTGGTCAAAGAAAAAGAACTGAGCGGCAAAAAGATGGAAGACCGCACCAAAATTAATAAGAAGCGGGTGGCAAAATACCTCGGCGTTCCCCAGTACTGGAGCGAGGGTTCCGATTTATCCGCCAAGGTCGGAGTAGTAACCGGCCTCGCCTGGACCGAATACGGCGGGGACGTTCTTTTCACCGAAGTGAGCGCCTTAAAAGGCCGGGGTAACCTCATCATCACCGGGCGGCTCGGCGAGGTAATGAAGGAATCCTGCCGAATCGCCTTGAGTCTGGTGCGCCTGCACATAGATGAGTTAAAACTTGACCAGGAGTTTTACCGCCGGAATGATTTGCACATCCATATCCCTTCCGGGGCCGTGCCCAAAGACGGACCCTCCGCCGGCATCACCATCGCCACGGCTCTGGCTTCTTGCCTGACTCAAGTACCGGTCCCCGGCGACCTGGCGATGACCGGTGAAATCACCCTGAGGGGCAAAATTATGCCCATCGGCGGTCTGCGGGTAAAACTGTTGGCAGCATCCCGGGCAAACATCAAAAGAGTGCTTATTCCCAAGGACAATCAGCGGGAACTTGCGGAAATACCGAAGGAAGAATTGGCCAACCTGGAAATCATCCCGGTGGAAAACATTTCGGAAGTATTCCGGTTAATATTCCCATAAGATAAATTGGACGCAGATGAATGCGGATGAAGTCTTTGCTTTAGCCGTGATTTCCGTCCTGCTTCTTACCGGACTCTTCCTTTTCTTCCGCAGTATCCTGCGCATCCTGCCGAGAATCGTCTGGATTGCAGGCACACCAACATCCCCAATTCGTTCCCTGGCTATCGGTCTGGTTGAGGTGACCGGTAACGTAAAGATAGAAGAACCGATCATCAGTCCGGCAACCGGGCTGAAATGCTGTCTCACCAAATATAAACTCCAAGAACTCAGAATTGTCCATACGCGCAACGGCCGGACTACTTCCTGGCGCACCATTAACTCCGGTTTCCTCTGCGTCCCTTTCTACCTTCAGGACAAAAAAGGCGCCCGAATTCTAATTGACCCGAAGGATGCGGAACTCCGCATCCCGCGCGAAACCTACTACCCGAATACCGGGCTTCCGGCCAACGCAGCCGGTTCCATCCGTTACCTGGAACAGGCCATCTACTCCAATAGTCTCCTCTACGTCCTGGGCGAAGCAAAAAAGAAATCCCGTTTTGCCGACCTGAAAGATGGAGTAAGCACTGATCTGGCGGTCCTGCGCGGAGACCCGGAAAGAATGGCCGCCTTAGACGAAAATAAGGACGGGCAGATAGACACCGTTGAATGGGAAAAAGCGGTCCGGAACGCCGAATCACGCGTGACCGAGGAAGCGATTACGGCCGCCAAAAACCCACTTGACACCGTAATAATCGGCAAGCCTTCAGCCGAAAGGCCGTTTATCATTTCTACCCACAGCGAAAAAGAGGTTCTCAACGGCCTGCGGTGGAAAGGATATTCCACGCTGGTCCTCGGGCTTACTCTCGTCTTCTTCAACCTGGCCGGTATCCTGGGCTTCTTCTTCAACCAGCCGCCTTTTGGCAAAAATTATTATAAAATGGTAGAATTGATGGTGGAGAATGCGAAAAAATAACGGAGGTTAGCATGGCAAAGATTATATGGGCAGTAACCGGCGGTTTAATCCTGATCGCCCTGCTCGGAAGCATAATCAGCATTTACAATATGCTGATTATGCTCAAACACAACATCGCCAAGGCCTGGAGCAATATTGACGTCCTCCTCAAACAGCGGCTGGACGAATTGGGAAAATTAGTGGACGTCTGCAAAATCTATATGAAGTACGAGCAGGAAACCCTGCAAAAAGTCATCAGCCTGCGTTCCTTAATTTCAAATGCCGGAGGAATCAACGAACGGCTCCAGGCGGAAGGCGCCCTGGCCGGAGCACTCAAAACGCTCTTTGCGGTTGCGGAGAATTACCCGGACCTGAAAGCGGACAACAATTTCGCCCAGTTGCGGCAGCGGATTTCTGCTCTGGAAAACGAGATTGCGGACCGCCGGGAATTTTACAATGAATCGGTAAATTTGTATAATATAAAGATAGCCCAGATTCCAACGGTCCTGCTCGCCAGACCGCTGGGTTATCAGCCCTCGCCCCTTTTTGAAATACCGGAGGCGGAAAGAGAGAACCCGAAGTTGGCGTTTTAGGTACGGGACAATTAAATAGGACGCAGATGTACGCAGAAAAACCGGATAATACTTTAGAAATAATTTTTAGAGCATTTCTTAGTAATTCTCTAAAGTAATCTTTAATCTGTATCTGCGATTATCAGCGGTAATCTGCGTCCAATTAAAGGAACGCACTTATGTGGAAGAGCAGACTATTTACGCCGGGTCCAACGCCGGTGCCGGATGAGATTTTGCTGGAAATGGCAAAACCGCTCATTCACCACCGCACTCCGCAGTTCCGCAAAATACTGGCCGAGTGTTTCAACGGTCTGAAGGAACTCTTTCAAACCAAAGAAGACGTCATGATTTTGACCTCCTCCGGAACCGGAGCCATGGAAGCGGCTATCAGCAACCTCCTTTCACCCGGCGAAAAATGTCTGGTAGTTGAGGGGGGTAAGTTCGGCGAACGGTTCCGGGAAATCGCGGTTGCTTACGGCGCAGGGGTGACCACCCTTCCGGTGGAATGGGGCAAATCGGCCACTCCGTCCGAGATAGAAGCCGCACTCAAAAAAGAACCGGATATCAAGGTGGTCTTCACCACGCTCTGTGAAACCTCAACCGGAACCCATACCGACGTCAAGGGAATCGGCGAAATCATCCGCCATCGGCCGGACACGCTCCTGGCGGTTGACGGCATCAGCAGTCTGGGAGCCGTGGAATGCCGCACCGATGAGTGGGGAGTTGACGTAATGATTTCCGCTTCTCAGAAGGCGTTCATGCTGCCGCCGGGACTGGCCTTCATCTCCTTAAGTCCAAAGGCCTGGGAAAAATCAGCCAAAACCAAAACTCCGCGCTATTACTTTGACCTGTCCGCTTACCGGAAGGCGGCCGCCAAGGAAGACACGCCTTACACCCCGGCTTTAACTTTAATCATCGGCCTGGCCGGCGTCCTGAAGATGCTTAAAACGGAAGGAATTGAAAACGTCTGGAAGCGCCACTATCTTTTGGCTGAAGCAACCCGCCAGGCAGTAAAAGCGCTGGGTCTGCAACTTCTGGCCGAACACCCCAGCAACGCGGTGACCGCGGTCCGGGCGCCGGAAGAGATAGACGCGGAAGCGCTGACCAAGGCCCTCCGGGACAGTTCCGGCATCACCTTTGCCGGCGGTCAGGGCAAACTTAAAGGAAAAATTTTCCGCATCGCCCACCTGGGTTGGGTTGACCAGTATGAAATACTGCAGGCGATTGCGGCGCTGGAACTGCAGTTGTTAAAGATGGGTTATGCGCTGCAACCGGGAGCCGGCGTCGGCGCCGCCGAAAAAGTGTTTTTGGAGTAAAAATGAAAATATTAATCACCGACCCCCTTTCGCCGGAAGGAATCAAAATCCTGAAAGAAGAGGGTTTTGAAGTTGACGAAGTGGGTAAATTAGCGCCGGAAGCGTTGGCCGAAAAGATCAAGGGTTATGACGGCTTAATCGTACGCAGCGGCACAAAAGTGACGCGGCTGGTTATTGAATCTGCCGACAAACTGAAGGTAATCGGCCGGGCCGGGGTGGGCCTGGACAACGTGGAGTTGAATCCGGCAACCGAAAAAGGCATCATCGTAATGAATTCACCGGAGGGCAATACCATCTCAACCGCCGAACATTCCTTTGCGCTCATCCTGTCTTTAATGCGCAACATCCCGGAAGCACACCGTTCCGTCAAAGAAGGCAAGTGGGAAAAGAAAGGTTTTACCGGGACCGAACTTTACCGCAAAATAATCGGAATTGTCGGTTTTGGCCGCATCGGCCAGCGGGTGGCCCAGTATGCGCGGGCCTTCGGCATGGAAGTGCTGGTCTGCGACCCGTTTATCAGTGAGGAAAAAGCGGTTGCCGCCGGCGTTTCTACGGTGGAACTGGAAACACTCGTCAAGACCGCTGACCTCATCACCCTGCATATGCCCATCACCGAGGAAACAAGGGGAATTATCGGCGCCAAAGAAATATCCCTGATGAAACCAACCGCCTTTATCGTCAATTCTGCGCGCGGCGGATTGGTTGATGAAAAAGCCCTGGACGAAGCCCTTGCTTCCGGGAAAATCAAGGGTGCGGCCCTGGACGTTTTTGAAAACGAGCCGCCCACCGGGAACCCCCTGCTGAATCATCCCAATTTGATTGTAACCCCGCACCTGGGCGCTTCCACGCGGGAAGCGCAGGACCGGGTCGCGCTGGACATCTGCCGCCAGATTTCCGATTACCTGAAGCGGGGCGTCATCACAAATGCCGCAAATTTACCCTCCGTAAGCGAAAAGATGCTCAGTTTCTTAAAACCGTACCTTAACCTCTGCGAAAAATTGGGCCTCTTTCTGGCCCAGGCAGCGCCGGGCCGTTTCAACCGGGTACAACTGGAATACTACGGGGAGATGGCGGAAATGGACCTCTCTCCATTACAACATGGTTTTCTCAATGGCCTCCTCCGGCCTTCCCAGGGTCCAGGCGTAAACTACATCAACGCCCCTCTCCTGGCCCGGGAAAGAGGTATCAAATTCTCGGAATCAAAAAGCGCTGAAGCGCTTGAATTTGCCAATATCATCACCGCAACCGTCTCCGGCAACGGCACCGGTCTCTCTGTTTCCGGAACCATCTTCGGCAAGAAAGAACCGCGGCTGGTTAAGGTTGACGGTTACTTGGTGGATGCGGTGCCGGAGGGGTTTATCCTCTTCTGCCAAAATGAAGATAAACCGGGCATCGTCGGAAAAATCGGCGCGGCCCTGGCCGAACGCCAGATAAACATCGCCGGGATGACCCTGGGACGCAAAGAAAAAGGCGGACCGGCCATCACCATATTGAACGTTGATGCCGCGGTGCCGGAAGAGACTCTGGACCAAATTAAAAATATCAAAGAGATGAACAGCGTTAAACTGATTAAATTGTAATTTTTGAGGTCGGCTAAAGATAATGAGACAAAAAAGAGGAAGACTAACCAATAGATATTCACCTATGCAGGAAATTAGGGAAATTAGGGACACCTACCTAATTTTGAATTTAAGTGAAGTAGCGAAAATTAGGTAGGTGTCCCTAATTTCCTGTTGTCTCGTATCTGCTTGCGCCGACCTCGTTTCGTCGCTGACGCGCCGCCCAACAGCGCGCTTGAGCGACCGAAAGGAGGTACCAATTGTCACCTTCCAACATTCTGCTCTATCTGTTGATTGGCGGATTTACCGGGTATCTGATTCATCTTTTACTCACCGGAAAAAATGTCAAAAACGCCGAAACGAAGAGCCGCCAGATTCTGGCCCAGACCGAGGCAGAGGTAAGCCGGCGCAAGAAAGAACTGGAAATAGAAACAAAAGAAGCCTTCTTCAAATTACGCAGTGACGTTGACCGGGAAACAAAAGAGGAACGCCGCCAGCTCCAGGCCCTGGAACAACGCCTGTCTCAGCGCGAAACCAATCAGGAACGCAAGCTCGCCTTTCTGGATAAAAAAGAACAGGACCTGAGCCAGCAGGAAAAAACCCTCACCGAACGCGCCAAGGGGATTACCCAGAAAGAACAGGAACTTTCCGGCATCCTGGAAGAAGAGAAAAGCCGGCTGTCACGGGTGGCTAACCTTTCCCGGGATGAAGCCCGGGAAATCCTGATTTCTAAAATGGAGGACGAGGCCCGGCACGACGCGGCGGTCCGCCTCAAGCGGATTGAGGATGAAACGCGCGAAGAATCCGACCGCATCTCCCGCACCATTTGCCTGGAAGCAATCCAGCGCTGTGCCTCAGAACAGTCCGAATCTTCCACCACTTCGGTCGTCAGCCTCCCCTCGGATGAAATGAAGGGACGCCTCATCGGCCGGGAGGGACGCAACATCCGCGCCTTTGAAGCCGCGACCGGCGTTGACCTGATTGTGGACGATACGCCTGAAGCGGTAACCATCTCCGCCTTCAACATCTACCGCCGGGCAATTGCGCGGCTGGTCCTGGAGCGGCTCATTTCCGACGGACGCATCCACCCGGGCCGGATTGAAGAAATAACGGAAAAAGTCAAGATTGAGATGGAGGAGGAGATTTTAAAAACCGGCAAGGAAGCCGCGCTTTCGTTAGGCGTCCTGAAACTGCATCCGGAACTCCTGCGCCTCATCGGCCGGCTCAAATACCGCACTTCCTACGGCCAGAACGTCTTGCAGCACTCAATGGAGGTGGCGCACCTGGCCTCCGTGATGGCCGGAGAACTGAAGATGGACCGCGCCATTGCCAAACGGGCCGGCTTACTCCATGATATTGGAAAGAGCGTGGACCAGGAAGTGGAAGGCGACCACATCCAACTCGGCTTTGAGATTGCCAATCGTTATAACGAACAACCGGAAGTCCTGGAAGCAATCAAAGGCCACCACTGCGATTACTCGGCAACTACACCCTACGCGGTCCTAATGTCCGCGGCAGATGCGCTTTCCGCCAGCCGTCCCGGAGCGCGGCGTGAAACTCTGGAAGGTTACATCAAGCGCCTGGAAAAATTGGAAGCGATCGCTACCAGTTTCCGGGGCGTAACCCAGGCCTATGCCATTTCCGCGGGCCGGGAAGTGCGGGTAATCGTCAAGCCGGAAGCAATTTCCGACGCGGAAGCATCCCTCCTGGTCAATCAGTTGACCAAAAAGATTGAAGAGGGAATGGAGTATCCCGGAACTATCAAGGTGACGGTGATACGGGAAGTAAGGTACTCGGAAATGGCTAAGTAGAGCGCGAGGGTGTCTGGTTCGCGGAACACTCTGCGTACCGGACAAAACCGACGTAGTTTGTCGTTGCGAGGTTGCGTAAGCAACCGTGGCAATCTCATACCGAAATCGGGATTGCCGCGCAAACTACGCTCGCAATGACAAGTGTGCTTGTTTTATTCCCGGTACTCCGCGAAGTTCCGTCGACCAGACACCCTCGCTTGAAGAAAAACTAACGGCACACACTACGCACACGCCCAAATAATATGTAGGGGAAGGGTTTCGTCCCCTTCCGTAGTAGGACAGGCGTCTCGCCTGTCATCGTGTAGTAATGTAGGGGTTCGATTCACTGTGTCCGCCATAGCCTTTGGCGAAGGCGGATCGCACAAATAGTCGGATGAATCCGACCGCTACAAATAATAAAAGAACCCGCGGGCGCGATAAATCGCGCCCCTACGAATGCAAAAAAGCGACCCTTTCAGACTTTCTATGTCAAACCAATTGTACTGACTTGGGGGGACGGCCCCCGGTAATTGCGCGCTATCATTGGTTGTGAAGCAAATACTGGTATTTTGACATCTTTTGAAAAAATACCCTGTT
>JAHJUB010000211.1 GCA_018829455.1 Candidatus Omnitrophota bacterium | reverse complement strand
GGAATCCATGGCCATATATCAAGCTATCGGAGGCTGCTGGAAAATAATTGAATAACTAAACAGGGAGACACCCTAACCCAATGAGGGTGTCTCCTCCCATCTCTGGCATAGGAACGGCATTCCATGATAACAGACATTCTCCAGGCAATCTTCGCTGCCCTGCCAGTAGGGTGCATGTACGCACTGGTGGCCCTTGGAGTTGCATTGATATTCAATGCGACCAACATCATCAATTTTGCTCAGGGAGAATTCGTGATGCTGGGCGGTATGACAATGGTCACCCTATATGGCGAAACGCATTGGCCTCTCTATCTTGCCATTCCGGCGACTATCGCCATCACCACTTTTGTAGGCATGGCCCTGATGAAAGTGTCGTATCGCCCTGGCAAGAGCACATCCCTCATCATAGTCTTGATCATCACTATCGGGGCATCCTTGTTTATCTCCGGTTCAGCCCTGCATGTCTGGGATGGCGATATTCACCGATTTCCCCCTTTTTCAGGAGATGCACCACTTAGGCTATTGGGGGCAACTATTGTGCCCCAATCATTGTGGGTTATCGGCCTGACATTTCTGGTGGTAACTTTTCTTGTTATCTATTTCCAGTTTAACATTTACGGCAAGGCCATGAAGGCTTGCTCTCTGGATCGGACTGCAGCAGGTTTGATAGGAATCCGTGTCAAGAGCATGGTCCTTCTCTCTTTTGCTATGAGCGCTGCCCTGGGTGCCGTGGGAGGCATTATCATAACGCCGCTCACCATGATCGATTATTCCGGTGGAATGCTCCTTGCGATCAAAGGGTTTTCAGCGGCTATGCTGGGTGGCATGGGCAGCTTTGTCGGGGCGGTGATCGGAGGGTTTATTTTTTCATTTCTTGAGTCCTTTGCGGCTACCTATGTTTCTAGCGCTTTAAAGGAACTGGTGACCTTCATCGTAATAATCAATGTCCTTCTCTTTATGCCTCGAGGTATCATGGGTCCCAAAGCCAAAGAGGGCCTGGAAGAAGAGAGGGTATTGGAGGACTAATGGACAGTATATCCCGAAGGATTGGCGAATATGTGGCCAGGGCACGTTTTGAGGATCTGAGCCCTGCAGCGGTGGCCTCGGCTAAAAGAAGCACATTGGATACCATGGGTGCGATGGTGGCCGGATCAACAGCACCGGGCGTGGACACTGTGGTAGATCTGGCCAAGGGCTGGGGCGGAATCGAAGAAGCCCATCTGGTTGGTTTTGGCCATAGACTGCCCGCACCCCTTGCCGTTTGGTGTAACGGTACCATGGCAAGAGCCCTGGAGATTGATGATTGCGTTGATTTTCTCCCTGTTCACCCTTCGGCTTCGTCCGTTGCAACTCTGTTGTCTTTGGCCGAGCTGAAGCAAGGATTATCAGGGCGAGATTTTTTAACGGCCCTGGCCGTAGGACAAGATCTGATCATCCGTATGGGTCTGGCAGTTCGGCAAAATGCAATGCAAAGCGGGCGTAATAACCTTTTTAAAATCTTTGGACCTACGGCAGCCCTGGCCCGTGCCATGGGATTGGGTCCGTCAGAAGCTCAAAATGCCCTGGGCCTGGCCTTCTCATTTGCGGTGGGTGACGGACAGTGTGCTATCGATGGTGCTTTATCTTTACGGCTGCAACAGGGCATTGTGGCCCAGGGTGCTTTGTTGTCCGTACTTTTGAGTTCTCGTGGGTTTACAGGGGCAAGGGACTTCTTGCTGGGAAACTATGGTTATCTAAGGGCATTTGAACCAGATCCCCGATTGGAATATCTGACCCAGGACCTTGGCAAAGAATTTTACGGTGAGCGGATTACCATAAAGCCATTCTCTTCATGTCGTGCGACCCACGCTTCCATAAACCTGGCCCTCAGACTTCGAAACGAAACCAACATGGACACAAAATTAATCCGTCGTATAACAGTTCGGACCTGCCCTGAGGTATCTCAATTGGTGGGTGAACCACGGGATGTGAAGATAGCCCCTGGCTCGGTTCCCACGGCCCAATTCTCCATCCAGTTTACTGTAGCCGCAGCCCTTATTCGGGGCGATTTCTTTTTAAAGGAACTGGAGCCGGAGTCCATTAAAGACGATGAAATCCTTGATCTCGCCAGTCGAATCTATGTTGAATCAGATCCTTCCCTAAGGACCGATTTCGTTTTGGGCCGGACAGTAATGGAAATCGATCTGGAAGATCAACCCTCTTTGAAGCAGGAAATTGAATTGCCTCTGGGGAACCCCTCTAAGCCAATGAAATACGAAGCGTGCGCTGAAAAGTTTCTCAAAAGTGCCTCTTATTCGGTGAATCCTTTGCAGACAGAGCGCCTGGAAGAGTTAATTGAAAAGGTGTCTCGAATAGAAGATTTGCAGGATGTATCCGTCCTGATGCCTTATTTGTATTGATGGGTAAATCATGGCTGTTTTTAAAGATAATAATAAACTGGCCTGGTTGCTTGTAACTGCAGGTGTGTTGATCCTGCCCATCATTCTGGGCGAGGGGTATTATCTGTGCGTTATGAACTTTATCGCCCTGTATTCCATTGTAGCCGTAGGACTCTGCCTCCTGGTAGGCTATGGAGGGCAGCTATCCATTTCCCATTCCGCCTTCTTTGCCATAGGCGCTTACGCATCGGCCATCTTCTGTCTTCGTTATGGTCTGCACCCTCTGATTTCAATTGTTTTAAGCCAGGGAATTGCGGTGCCCATAGCATGGGGCATCGGTGTGGTGGTACTCCGGTTGAAGGGCCATTACTTGGCTATTGCCACCCTGAGTTTTACCATCATTGTTGAAGTCTTAATCAAAGAAACGCCGTGGTTGACTGGTGGACTTCAAGGATTGGCTTCCATCCCTTCCATTTCTCTGGGTGATTTCTTGATTGATTCAGATTGGCGTTTTTATTTCATTGCCTGGCCTCTTACCATGCTCTTGCTTTTGTTTGCCCTGAACCTGGTGGATTCACGAATGGGCAGAATATTTAGGGCTACTAAGGAAAGCGAGGATATTGCCCGTCTGTTCGGAGCGGACGTTAAAATGTATAAGGTTAAACTCTTTATCCTCTCTTCAGTGTATGCCTCTTTTGCTGGCAGCCTCTATGCTCATTTTGTGACCTTCATCTCTCCGGTTGCTGGATCGATCATGTTTGCCATAGATATCATTATGGTTCTGGCCTTTGGAGGATTCACGATTCTTTGGGGGGCCATGCTAGGTGCAGCCTCCTTAACCTTTCTCAATGAGTACCTGACTATCTTTGCCGACTACAAGCGGGCTATTTACGGCCTGGCTTTGATAGTGATTATGCTCTTTTTTCCTAACGGGCTACTTGAGGGGCTGAAGGATTCTGCAAGATTTTTACTGCAATCGGCACGGAAGGGGGTGGGGGAGTAATGCTTTCTCTCAGCAGCGTGACCAAGAAGTTTGCCGGGTTGAAAGCCCTTTCCGAGGTTAGTTTTAATGTGGAAAGCGGCGTGATCAAAGGCCTTATAGGCCCCAATGGGGCTGGCAAGACCACACTTTTCAACATCATTACTGGTGTTTTTCCGCCGAGCGAAGGTATGGTCATATTCCTTGGTGAGGATGTCATCCGGAAAAGACCTGAGAGAATTGCCCGATTGGGAATATCCCGAACTTTTCAACAGGCCTTTCTGTTTAAAAGCCTTACTGTTTGGGAAAACGTTATGCTGGGCCGTCATTACCGAACAAAGGCCGAGTTTTTTAGCTGTGGACTCAGGTTTCCTTGGGCCAGGCGGGAGGAAAGGATGATCCGTAAGCAGAGCCTGGAGTATTTAGACATGTTCGGTTTGGCAGACAAAAAGGATAGAATCGCCCATGAACTTCCCATGGGTGAGCAAAGGTATCTGGAAGTGGCTCGGGCTCTGGCCACAGAGCCGAAATTACTTATCCTGGATGAACCGACATCGGGGCTCAATGATAACGAGAGAGCTGATTT
>JAHJUB010000189.1 GCA_018829455.1 Candidatus Omnitrophota bacterium | reverse complement strand
TGAGAGTCCTTCGGTGTAGCCACCACCACATCATCATCCCCATCATCACGAGGAATGTCAGGGGCACGGTGGGCCACCTCGGCCAGACGGATCCCATCCCTACCTTCGATTCCAGAGCGATCTGCACCTGGGAAAGTGTCATCTCACCGGAAGGCGTCGCGAAGAACCGGGCAAATGTGCTGTGGGGCGGAGTGGGTTCGAATTCGATCCAGCCATACTCGTCGAAGTAGACTTCCACCCAGGCATGGGCCGCTTCCTCGCGTACGACCCATGCGCGCTGGTTGTAATCGTAGTCGCCCATAGCATAGCCCGTCGCATAGCGTGCCGGGATGCCCACACTGCGACACAGAACTACCATGGCAGTGGCATAGTAGTCGCAGTAGCCCTTGCGAAGATCGAAGAGGAAGTAATCCACCCCATCGCGGCCTGGAGGTGGAGCGGGGATGTCCAGCGTGTAATCAAAGGAGCGCAGGTACGTCTCGATGACCGTTGCCATATCGAAGGCGTTATCCACTCCGGCAGTGATCTCTTGCGCCAGACTGATGACCCGGCGAGGCAGTCGGGGCAATTGTGTGTATCGCCTTTGGAACTCTGAGAGAGACGATGGAGATACGGTACGAAGCTGTTGTACTGTAGGGCGAGGCACCTGAGAGATGACACCGAACACTTGCCCTTTTAGTGAGAACCCCGCGATATCATCCTCGGATCGCAGATGGAGAGTATGAGGTCTATCGACGACGTATGGTTCGTTGATGGCATAACCCAGGGATTGCTCCAGGGCAGGGTTGACCAGATGGTACGTCTGGGTCACCAGTTCGGAAGGCTGAATGTGAGGCATCAGCGGCTCTGCGGCTTCTCTTTCTCTCCGCTCTTCCGCGTTGTTCTCCCAGCCTTGCCCGGTATATCGGTCGTACGTGAACCGTCGCCAGTAGCGCTGGGGCACGGCCGCCTCCTCGCCGGACCATGAAGCTCCCTCTGGAATGGGAGGAGAGGGGTCGCTGGTGGAGACATACATTACCAGTTCCTCGCTGATCTGGACCGTGCCACCCAGTCTGTGCCCTCCTGGTTTCCCGCCATTCGATTTGGTAGGAATCCGATACCGTCCTGCGAAAAGCCGGTCCATGGTGCGCTCCACGCGTTCCCATGGCTCACCCAGGTAACGCCAGAAGAGATCGATGCCCTGGCGGGAAGTAACAAAAGGAACCACCAGGGCCACCACCAGGACAATAGTCGCTATGGCCGTGCCCGCCAACGTGACGTCCCTCCTCAGCTCATCAGAGTAGTCGATTCTCTCTTGGTCCCATCTTTTCTCTTTCTGCCAGAAGCCTACCCAGGCCAGAAGCAGTAGCGTGCTGGCCAGATAGATTCGAAGAGGCCATTCGCCTTCTCCTGTGAAGGAGACATTGCTCACCAAAGCTACGCCACAAGGCAACAGGGCCCACAATGCCTGGCCGTAGCGATAAAGGTGCCAGCCAGCGAACCAGCAGAGTATCCACGCGGCCACGGAGAGGAAGAAGATGAGCACCACGTTGTCCTTGCTCATCCCGCCTTCTACGCCAACCTGGAGCCAGCCCTCCAACCGGACCACCAAGGCCAGGGTACGTGCTCTGATCCCAGGTAGGAGGGGAAGGAATGGCATATGAGGATCCCATTGGCCGCCTGCGATGTTCCGCAGCCAGGTGCCGCTGCGACTCAATTCCCTTCCCAGGGAACTGACCGGAGGCCAAATCTGTCCCGCCACACTTGCCAGGAGGACGACTCCGCCCAACAGGCTGCCCGGCACGCTCCATCGCGCTCGTAGGGAAGAGCCCCCCACTCGTATCCCAACGTAGGTAGCCAGCAGTGTCACCAGTAGCAGTCCGTTAGCTCCGGGCACCCACCGGGCTTCGATGATAGAGAGCGGTAACATGGACGTGGCGATTAGTACCAGGGAAAACATGAACCAACCCTCGGCCGGGCGCAGTCGTGTAAGCATGGTCGGGCGGCCCATGTTACTCACACCTCTCCGGCCATATCTCGCGCCGAAGCTTGTTCAGGCGGGATGACCAGCACTCGGCCTGTTGCGAGGACCTTGTAGATGGGCCTTTGTCGCCTGCGGGGCATCAGCGGAAAGAAGCGATGACCTCGCGATATGATGTGACTGGGGATACCTTGCTCTGCCAGTAGACCGGCCATGGTTCGGGCATCTCCTTCTCCTCCGAAGGACGCACGATCTAACAGGATGGCCATGGGTGCGATACCGTAGTGTCTCAGCAGCAACATGCCGGCCAGCCACGTTGGGTCCGGCGACGATGTGATAACGGCGGCGGTCAACCCTCGTCCCAGTGTGGGGGCCACTTGTCGCAGTATCTTGTCTAGTGGCCAGTCGCCCTCTGCCGTTACATTGGCCAGTGTTCGTAGTATATGCCAGAGCTGAGTTTGACCCCTGGCAGGGCGGACCATGGCCCTGTAGCCAGAAAAGCCTATCAATCCCACCGCGCGATTTTCTTGCAACACGCGGTATGCCAGCGAGGCTGCCAGGATGACGGCGTATTCCTCTGTCGATTGCTCGCCTTCACCCAGTTGTACGGCGCGCTCCAGATCCAGAATCAGCCACAGGTCACCGGAGGGCCTGATGTCGAACTCCTTGACGTGAATAGCCCCGTGACGGGCTGTGGAACGCCAGTGGATACGGTTCAGGGCGTCACCGGGCACGTACTGGCGCACAGAGGCTGCGTCAGTGGTCAGTCTGTGGGTGGGATAGTTTGCTCGGCTGGCCCCACCGGAAACGCCGCGGGGCAACTCTATTCGCGGCAGAGATGAAACCGAAGGGTAGACGGTGAAGGATTCCAGGTAGGTATGCTCGATCTGCACAGAGAAAGGACCAAAGGGATCGCTTGTATGGATCGACAGAGGCCCCAGGGTGAAGACGCCCCGGCGGCTACAGAAGCCTTCTGTGTTCCACCGCGTTTGCCCGCGTGCACTAACCGCGATGACGCGCATGGCAGTGTATCCTGGTAGAGAGGAGTGGTCCCGAACTTCGGCCCAGAGGAGGGGCAGACCAGCGGCGTTACTTAAAGAGAAGCGTTCCTCAATCACGTCCCCTACCTGGGCCCACCCATAGCGGCGTTCCCGTTCGAGGTCGAGATTGTCGCGAAGCTGTATCGCCCAGTAGTAGCTGATACCAGACACGCCCAGCAGGACGCACAGGAGGTAAAGAATGGGAGGAGCAGGAGCGAAGATTTGCAGGATGATCAATACGCCGATCAGAACCGGGATGACAGGCCGATGGAGACGCAAGTTTCTTTGAGGCACGGTCACCTCTTGGATCCTGGCGGACGCGTTGGGCAAGTCCCTGATCTGCCACCGACGTGTTCCGTCTGCTGGTCTTGGTTGGCCGGCGCGGCAACGGCAAGAACGCGAGAGGGCACAGTGGGAAGGTAGGCGGAACTACGACTATCGTGACTCGCAGCCTGGATTCGTCCTCGCAGACCATGGAAGACCAGTACGCCCGGGCCAGGGCATGAGCGAACTGCACAGGTCTTCCGTGGACGCTGTGGTGAGATCCCGGTCTCGGTAGGACTGCTCTTTCCGTGACAATCTGTCAGAGTTGGATCAGATCGGTCTAGTCTCGACTTGTGACGTCTCAGGGGTAGTAGATTGCCTCCCGAGCGACAAAGGGCAAGTAGCGGTACTGTAAGGGGGGCGGCGTTGGCAGCATGACCGCCGTCCATTCATAGTCGATGGCCGTGGAAGCGTTATCGGCCTCAACAGCGACCACGTTCGTGACTACGCCCTCTTTGGCGATCCAGTCGTAGAGTCCTAGGTCGATGTACAGTCCCTCCCTGGAGCCGGCTGGCAGACTGTCCAATTCCCAGACTACCGCTCCCATCTGATCACTGTATGTTCCCCCCGAACTGGCTGCGACGAAGTAGGTCCCCAGGGGGATGTAATCGGTGACCACAACGTTCTCGGCTGTTGCGTCTCCCTCGTTGGAGACACTGATGTAGTATCGCAGCGTCTCCGTGATGCAGATGGGGTCCTTTGCGTCTTCTTTCACGATTTCGAGGATCGGCGGCAAGGTCGGGGTTGGGGCGGGAGTAGGGCGGAGGGCGTATACGACGAATAGGATGGGGCGCAGGCTCGCTTTGGGGTATTCGGAACCGGCTAGATCGTATCGGACTCCTACGTTGCCAGTCGATCCCAGCAAGAGGCCCCGGTTGGTTTCCGGACTGGCCACCCATTGTCGTACCATCTCGGTCACGTCCAGTGTGCACCAGACGTT
>JAHJUB010000111.1 GCA_018829455.1 Candidatus Omnitrophota bacterium | reverse complement strand
TCTATGAGTTACTGGGTGTTCCTAAAGAAATTATGAAACCGAAGAAAATGTGGGTGTCAAATAGCCTGATATAGTGAAATAAAAAAGTGAAGATACCTGTGTTTCCGCCGTTTGTTTCTCAAAAGTGTGGAACTTGGGTTAGTGAGTAGTGCCGGGAGAGGGACTCGAACCCTCACGAAGATTACTCCTCAAAGGATTTTAAGTCCTTTGCGTCTGCCGTTCCGCCATCCCGGCTGATACTTTATTCAGGTAAAGGATTTTTCATGGTTATTGTTCCGTCAGGAAGCTCATAGTATAGTCTTTTGTTCTTGGAGTAGACGCTTGGCAGACCTTTTTGTCTGTTTTCTTCCTGGGCTTTTTGTACTGCCCGTCCACCAATTTTACTCATTTTAATCAACTCTTCGTAGATTCTCTTTTTCATAACGCCTCCCGAAACAGGGCAAAACCGGCATCGTTAATAACTTCCATTTCTTTGCCCGACCCAAAAGCAATCTGCAAAAATTCATCCTTGCTGTTCAAAAACATCTTCCAACTATCCACCTGATGGCGGTAAATATGCCAGAAATTATATTTACTGCGTGAAAATCGGCGCAGGATATCTTTAACCGGAACAGAATGCCCTCCCTTTTCTATCCGAATTTTTATCCGGCGAACCGCTTCTTCCGCGCTTTCCAAAAAAATATAGACAATCTCTGTTTTATATCCATTTGTTTTTAAGTTGTTTAAAATGTCGATGAAATATTTGCCGGATAGAGTTGTTTCTACAACAAACGAACTGTTTTTTGCGATAAGGCGTTCTATGTTCTGAAAAAACATCTTTCCGGCTTTAACCCGGACCCTTTCCAGGTTTTCCGGAGACAATGACATGGCTATTTCATCGGCGTTTACGAACGGAAGTTTGGTCTCTTTAATAAATTCCCTGGCAAAGGTCGTTTTTCCGCTGCCGTTCGGTCCCGCGATTATATAAGCCTTTTTATTCGTCATAAATTAGGCAACGGCTCATGAGCATTACTCTTGCATTTGCGTATTCCGCCATCCCGGCGTGCAAACATCCGATATTATACCTTGCGGAGGGAAAACCCTCAAACTGGGATTGCCGCGGCGAAATACGGACGCCCCCTTTCCAGAGCGTTGGAAAGGGAACCCGTGCAATGACCTTTACGGGGATTTCAGACTGTCGTCTATCCAGCCAAGGTAGGGCCTGTTTCCGTCAATTATGGGGACGGCGATTATCTCGGGGACGTCATAGGGATGGACCTCTGTAACGCAGGCGATGATTTTTTTAAATTTGGCGCGGGTTGTTTTGGCCAGCAGCATAACCTCGGAAGCGGAATCAATCTTGCCCTGCCACCAGAAAAAAGAGTCCACGCCTTTAATGATACTGACGCAGGCAACCAAACGATTATGGAGTAAAAGGTCTTTGATCTGCGTCGCTTTCTTTTGGGAAGGGCAGGTGATTACGACCATGCGGTATTTAGGTTTTGTTTCCATTGGGTTAGAAAGAGCGCAAAGAAGCGACCCTAAAAGGGTCGCACTACGTTCGGGAGGGGGCGGAGCCTCTTTGCCGTCTGCGCCCAGGCTAAACCTTCCAATTTCCAGGGACCGGATTCCTTTCCCTTGTGGGTGATGCGTTTCAGCCCTTTTCAGACGGTGGCAATGCCGCAATACCGCTGGCCGCGGCACTGCAGTTTAAAGATGCCGTAATAGAGGTCGTAAATACAGTTCTTATCAGAATAGATTCCGAAAACTCCGCAGTTCTCCGCAAAACTGACCATAGGGTTGGGGATGGGCCGCCGGACAACGTTGTCCGGCAACAGTGTCTTTTATTATACTTCGTAGTGGATGTTTTTGTAAAAAATGCATCCGGGATGTGGCGGCGGCGAAACACTTAGACCCCTTTCTGCCATACCGGCAGGGTAAAGAAGAAGGTGGAACCCTTGTCAATCTCGCTTTCGGCCCAGACCCTGCCTCCGGCGGATTCAACGATATGGCGCACAATGGAAAGACCCAGGCCGGTTCCTCCCAACTGTCTGCTGCGGCCTTTGTCCGCCCGGTAAAACCGTTCAAAGGTGCGCGGCAAATCTTCCGGCGGAATCCCGATTCCCGTGTCCGAAATCCTAACCAAAACTTCTTTTTCGGAAAGAGTACCGTTGATTTCAACTCGTCCACCGGCAGGTGTGTATTTGAAAGCGTTGTCAAGCAGGTTTCCGAAAACCTGCTCCAACCGGCGCTTATCCGTTTTTACGTTGGGTAACTCTTCCCGAAAAACAACGGAGAGTTGAATACCTTTTTCTTTTGCTTCCTGGAAGAAGTGGGGGGACAAATTATCCGCAAAATCCGCCAGATTAACCTCTTCAAAATTATAAGGCAAAAGTTCGTTCTCAACTTCTGCCAGGGTTAGCAAGTCTTTGGCCAACGCGGATAGCCGCTGTACCTGGCGGCCGGCGATTTCATAAAAACCTTCTCCCTCTTTTACCAAAAACTGATGCATAGTCTCCAAAGCCGTGCCCAGTGTGGCCAGGGGGCTGCGTAATTCGTGGGAGGCGTTGGCGGTGAATTCCCGGCGCTGCCAGGCCAATTGCTGCTCGCGAGTTAAGTCATGTCCGATCAGAAATATCCCGTTTTCATCCGGGTAAAGAGCGATTGAGAATAACTTGCGCTCCAGAAAAAACTCAACCTGTTCTTTACGGAACTGTTTATCCTGTAGCGTCTGGGCAATCAACCGGTTCAGGCCTTCGTTTTGGGTCATCTCCCAGTAATTTCGGCCGATTGGTTCCGAGATTCGAAAAAACTTGGCCGTTTCCTGGTTGGCAAACCGAACGATTCCCGTGGAAGAAAGACCAACGACAAATCCGGGTCCTTTGTCAAAAAGATTTTTCAGGTAATGGTTCTCTTCGGTAATATCCTCCTTGTTTTCCAGCAATTCGGACATTCTTTCGTTCAGCGCTTCTTTTTCCCGCAATACTTCCGCCGTGTGTTTTTTCTGATTTGAATAACGGAACCAGAGAGCGACAAGAAGGAAAAAGAACAGAACGGCTAAGAATGACGGCATAAAGTTTTCAGTCAACTTTTAGGCGGTAGCCCACCCCGCGTATGGTCTCAATCAGATCGCCTGCTTCGTCCAACTTCACCCGAAGTTCCCTGACATGCACGTCAACGGTCCGGTCAATCGTGACCCGGTCCGGGGAGATTTCCCTTAAAATCTGGCGCCGGGAAAGGACCCGGCCTTTGTTCTCCGCTAAAAACCAGAGCAGGCGGAATTCAAAACCGGTAAGCAGCAGGATTTTATTTTTTAACTTAACTTCGTATTTTCCCTTGTCCAGCGAAAGCGACCCAACAATCAATACTTCTTCGGCGCCGGCTCTAAAAGCGGTGCGGCGCAGAATTGCTTTTAGCCGCGCCAGTAATTCCCGCATGCTGAAAGGCTTGGCCAGATAATCATCCGCGCCAAGCTCCAGCCCCACGACTTTATCAGCCTCTTCACCCTTGGCGGTCAGCATCAGAATCGGAATGCCGGCGGTCGCAGATACTCTTTTCAGGTGGCGGCAAACATCTAATCCGTTCATTTCCGGCAACATTAAATCCAAAATAATAGCGTCGGGCATCCTTCGGGCGCGCTCCAGGCCGGAAAACCCGTCATAGGCCACCGCAACCTCGTAGCCTTCTTTCTGCAGGTTGAACTTTAGAAGTTCCACCAGGTCCTGCTCGTCATCAATCACCAGTATTTTTTGTTTTACCACATTTCATATTTTACACCGCCCCCTCTACAAATACAAGATTAACGCGGTCAACGGTGGTTGTTGTAGCCGCAGGATTTTCTTAACCAATTCTTAACATTAGATTTATACTCACTTAACATCCGGGGTTTAAACTATCTGGCGTACGAGGAGAAATGCATTCTCTTCTCCGCAAGCCAGGAGGCAAGATGGATAAGAAGATATGGAAAGTGAGGATTAAGAAGGTCTACGCGGACGCCACCAACCACATCGTGGTCGGAGAGGTTCTGGAAACGACACCAATCTACATCAAGCTAAAATGCCGGGCGTATCATTTCAAAAAACCGATGCAGGCATCGTCAAGCTCCGGAGGCATTTTCGTAAGTGATATGAAAGTGAG
>JAHJUB010000172.1 GCA_018829455.1 Candidatus Omnitrophota bacterium | reverse complement strand
CTGGAAGACGCCTGGGCCGCGGAATTGAGCTTCAGCTATTGGCTGGACATGGCCTACCCCGACGGAGGGGGGGCAGTTAGCGCGTCGATGGGCAGACACTCATCCCGCCTCGGCCTCCTGAAAACGTATCCCGATGCTTCCGAGGGGTGCACAGATGGGTGGTGCACCATTACCGTGGACCTGGCTGCCTTTCCATACCTGGGCAACCTCTGCGGACAACCCGAGGTATGGATTGAGTTCTCGTCATACACCTTCTCTGGAAACGGTCAAGGGTTGTTCGTCGATGACGTAGTGGTACGCGCGAAGTTTGGCGAGAGGCCGACGGCCACACCTACCCCAACAGCGACTGCCGGCCCGACGGCGACAGGTGCTCCAACATCAACACCTACTGCCACGCGACAGCCCCCTACGAACCCGGTCTACCTACCCCTCATCCGGAACGCCGGGACGGTTGAGGGCACCCCGACGGTCACCATGACCCCGTTGATGCCTACGCCCACGGCAACATTCACGCCGCCCCCGCCCACTCCCACGCCCACGGAAACGCCATCCGATGGCCCGGGTTGGCACAATGTAGTTGAGGAGGACTTCGAGGGCGAGTGGCCGGGTGAGTGGGACCTGTTAGACAGGAGTTCCTATGACGGCGGCGAATACCTGTGGGGTAAGCGGGATTGCGATGCCTACGAGTCAACATACAGCGCCTGGTGTGTGGGCGGCGGCGCGGACGGCAGCCAGCTTCCGTGTGGGGTAGACTATCCGAATTTCGCTAGGTCGTGGATGATCTACGGGCCTTTTGCCCTGCCGGAAGCGGAACACGCGTATCTGACCTTCAGGCACCGTCCGGACATTGAACCTAACGTCGATACCCTTTTCATTGGGTTTTCACTGGACGGCGAGACGTTCTCGGGGGGTAGCGCAGCGATCCATACCTTCGATTGGTTCCTAATTGGTATGGATCTGAAGGGCGGGGGAGAGGACGTCACAGGCCAAGAGGAGGTGTGGATCGGGTTTGAGTTCCGAAGCGATAGAACCATCACCTACCCAGGAGCTTTCATTGACGACGTGGTGGTGACCTGGTGTGCCTCTGGCTGTTCCGAGTCTGCCATCGAGAGCATGTCAGGTGCAGACGGAAAGTGGCATTTGATCGAGCCCAAGTTCAAGGTCAAGGTGCTGAGGGCCATCGATTGAGACAGATGTGTGCCGCGACATGAGTGTCGAAGAGTCCGTCTGACCCTTGATGGACGCGACGCGCAGAACTGATGCCTGGAGTCGAGGCTCGATCCGGGCAATGTGATCTTGCCTACCCTGGAGCCCGACTGAAGGCCCCACTCCGGCAGGCCCGATGCCTGGAGCCGAGGCTTCAGCCGGGCAACGATGTCTTCTTGCCCTCGAACCCGCCTGAAGGTTCTCCTCCGACAGGAACTCGCCCCCAAGCTGACGTACACCCAGTGTCACGGCTTCTATGTAGTCTGACTTGTGCTAGCGGTTCTGTCAGGGAATTGTCCGAAGAAAGACGCGACTATTACTTGAAGTCAGCCTCCCGGCGTGCTATTATGTATGTGATACAAGGGGCAGGGGGAGACAGCCCCTTGTACGTGGGAGGGGGAGAAAAGCGCGCATGAAGGAGATCACGCGTCGCCTTTGGGTAGTTGCCCATCGGGGGGGAGCCGCTCTGGCAGCCGAGAACACCATGGCGGCCTTCCGCGCATCCACAGAGGCAGGCGCTGACATGCTTGAATTGGACGTGCGGCTGACGGCAGACAATCACCTGGTGATCTACCATGACCAGGAGCTTACTCGTACGGCCGGCATAAGCAGGCGTGTTGTTGACTGCTCTCTGAGAGAACTGCAGTTGCTGGATGTAGGCAGCTACTTCAACGAGGGCCTTGCAGGAGAGCGCGTCCCTACTCTACCAGAGGTGCTAGATTGGGCCCGAGGACGTGCCAGACTGCTTCTGGATCTCAAGCTAGAGCCACATCACGAGGCCCAGATCATCAAGGAAATCGTCGCCCGAAGGATGGAGTTCGACGTTGTCCTGGGCACACGTTCCCTGGAATCGCTCAAGGCGATGAAATCCCTTTGCCCATTGATACGCACCGTGAGTCTTGCTCGCTCGCTATGGGCCACACAAGACATGGTTGATGAGCGCGTGGAGTTCGTACGGCTCTGGCACGAGTGGATCACGCCCGAGCACGTGCAGCGCTTCCACGATATGGGCCTGCCGGTCTGGGTAATGACCGGTGGACGCCATTCTCCGGACGTCGGAGAGACGACGATGGAAGAGTTACGGGAGTTGAGGGCGGCAGCCGTGGATGGCGTCATCCTGAATG
>JAHJUB010000110.1 GCA_018829455.1 Candidatus Omnitrophota bacterium | reverse complement strand
TCTCTGTAATCTACGCTTTTTCATCACTGTAATCAATAGATTGCTTTCTCTGGCTAATCTATTACACAAAAGGAAATTCCTATGCAATGAACTTGTCGGAGAGGATTGACCTCTTTTCCCGGACCGATATCTATCCGGTGCTCACGCCGGAATTCTGTTGCGGCCGGCCCTTTTTAGAGATACTGGAAGCCGTGCTGGCCGGCGGCGCCAGAATCGTTCAGCTCAGAGACAAAGAAGACCCCAATAGATTTGCGGCTGACTTCCGAAGGTTGACCGATAACTATAATGCTTTGCTGATAATCAACGACTCACCTGAGGCGGCGCTGGAAATCGGCGCCGATGGCGTCCATTTAGGACAGGAAGACCCTCCCGTTTCGGAAGCGCGAAAAAGGGCGCCCGACCTGCTCATCGGAGCGTCAACCCATAACCTTTCCCAGGCCCTAACCGCCCAGAAAAACGGCGCCTCCTACGTAAATATCGGGCCAATCTTCCCGACCAAAACCAAAGAGCGCCTTACGGATTTTGTCGGCTGCGAAGCGATCAAGGAGGTTTCGCCTTATCTTGCGATACCCTTTACGGTGATGGGCGGAATCAATACTGAAAACATAGAAAAAGTCTTGGCCGCCGGCGCGCGGCATATTGCCATGATTACCACCATTACCCAGGCGGATAACGTCATAGAGACCACGCGGCTGTTAATCCAAAAGATTCGGAGTTATAAATGAAAGATACCCCCCTGACAATCGCCGGTAGAATTTTCCAATCACGGCTGCTCCTGGGCACCGGCAAGTTCCCGTCAAATGAAGCCTTACGTCAAAGTCTCCTTTTGTCGGAGGCCGAGATTGTGACCGTGGCCGTAAGGAGGATGGACCTTAATTCCACGATGGAAAATGTCTTTGACGCTATTGACCGAAGTAAATACCTGCTTCTTCCCAATACCTCCGGAGCCAGGACTGCGGAAGAAGCGGTCCGGATTGCCCGCCTGGCCAGGGCCGCCGGCGGAGGCAACTGGGTAAAACTGGAAGTAACGCCGGAGCCGAACTACCTGCTGCCGGACCCGATCGAAACGCTCAAAGCCGCAGAACTATTGGTCAAGGACGGTTTTGTCGTACTCCCTTACATTAACGCCGACCCGGTTCTGGCCAAAAGACTGGAGGAGGCAGGCGCCGCCACCGTTATGCCCCTTGGCTCACCGATCGGGTCGCACCGAGGAATAAGGACCAGGGAAGCGATCGAAATCATCATTGAACAGTCTCATATTCCGGTGATAGTGGACGCCGGACTGGGCGCCCCTTCCCATGCGGCGGAAGCTATGGAAATGGGCGCGGATGCGGTACTGGTAAATACGGCCATTGCCATCGCTCCGGACCCGGCCCAAATGGCCCTCGCGTTCAAATTAGCGGTACAGGCCGGCCGAAAAGCCTACGAAGTAGGTCTGCAATCTCCCCGGAAGTATGCTTCGGCTTCCAGCCCTTTAACCGGATTTCTAAGATGACCTTCCGGGAAATTTTGCAGACTGTTGACGTTGACCGACTGCGCGGCATTATTAACCAGGCAGATGCTGCGGACGTACGTGCCAGCCTTGCTAAAAAAAGACTGCAATTTGAGGATTACCTACTCCTTCTTTCCCGGGCCGCATCGGAGATAATTGAAGAACTTGCCCTCAAGGCCCGCGAATTGACCCTGCATCATTTTGGCCGGACGATACTCTTATACGCGCCGCTTTACCTTTCCAACGAATGCGATAACCAATGCGCCTACTGCGGCTTCAGCCAGAGATTACCGGAAAAAAGGGTAACCCTTTCTCCGGAAGAGGCCGTCTTGGAAGCGGAGGTCCTTTACCGAAAAGGGTTCCGCCACATACTTCTGGTGTCCGGCGAGAAAAGGGATAAGGTTTCAATACCCTACCTGAAAAAGGTTATTTCAAACCTCCACCGGAAGTTTGAATCCATCGCGCTGGAAATCTTTCCGCTGGAAGAGGATGAGTACCGGGAACTTTTCTCGGCCGGCGCGGATGGCGTAACCATTTATCAGGAGGTCTACGATCCGAAAATATACCGCCAGGTCCATCCGGTTGGTCCGAAAGCAAATTATGAATACCGGATTCTTACTCCGGAGCGGGCCGCCCGAGCCGGATTCTATAAGATAAATATCGGAACATTGTTGGGTTTGGGGGAATGGAAAGAGGAGGCCGCGCTCCTCGGTCTGCACGCCGCTTATCTTAAAAAAACCTTCTGGAAAGTGCAGGTTATGGTCTCTTTCCCCCGGCTTAAACCTTCCGGCGCCCACTTCCAACCGCTCCATCCGGTAACCGACCGTAACCTGGTCCAGATGCTTTGTGCCTTAAGAATCTTTCTGCCGACTGCCGGGTTTGTCCTTTCCACCCGCGAAGGGAGCGAGTTTCGGGATAATCTAATTCCGCTGGGAATTACTCAGATGAGCGCCGAATCAAAGACCAGTCCGGGCGGGTATCTAAAAAAGAGCCGGGCCGAGGAACAGTTTGAGGTCTCGGACACACGGAGTTTGGAAGAAGTAACCGCGGCGATAACCCAAAAAGGATACGAGCCGGTCTATAAGGACTGGGATAAGGGATTTATCTCTTGATGCCTTGAACGGAATACGCAAACATAAAGAAAAATTGAAATCTGATTTAAAATATTTATTCTATCATTTCGATTAGATTTTTAATGAGGCACTTCGGCTCGTTGATTTTAATCTCAAATTTATGGTATATTTTAATTAATCAGGGTTAGCGAAGTTTTTATAATAAAAACCTTATTCTGGGATAGGAGTTGTTGATGATGCAAATATACGCAGATACTTCGGTATTCGGAGGGTATTTTGATTTGGAATTTGAAAAATGGTCCCGAAGACTCATAGATGAATTTACGGCGGGCTCAAAAATTGTTGCCGTCTCTGATTTAACTTTGAAAGAACTGGAAAACGCACCTCTGGAAGTTAGAGAATTAGTTAAAAAAATACCGGAAAAATACAAACGATATCTTACTTTAGACGATGAAGCAATAAAATTAGCGCAGCATTATATCAAAAATGGAGCTGTAAATAAATCATACCTAATTGATGCCCAACATATCGCTGTGGCTACCGTTAATAGAATTGATGTTTTGGTAAGTTGGAATTTTAAACACATTGTGAACTTGAGCAAAATCAGACTTTATAATTCCGTGAACCTTAAGTACGGATATCCGCTCCTGGAAATAAGGAGTCCGCTGGAGGTATCTAATGAAAAGTGAAAAGATTGACGCGGTAAAAATGATGCGGGACATCCGAAATCTGTTAAGTACGAAATACAACAAAAATCCTGAGGAAGAAAAAAAGGATTTGTTTGTCATCAGAAAAAAGTACGGGTTAAAAGAAGAGATGGCGGCACACAAAGAGGTTCTGGTGCGTTAACTCCTTAGACTCTGCATGATTAATTTTTAAGTTAAAACATTGCACCACAAGGGATTAGCCAGATAGGCCCGAAAGCCTTTTAACGGCATATGCAGGTATTAAGC
>JAHJUB010000173.1 GCA_018829455.1 Candidatus Omnitrophota bacterium | reverse complement strand
CCACACCCCGTTCTTAGGCAAACTCTAGTATAGCTTAAATACCGGCACTCGTCAAAAACCATGGCCTGATCACACGGAGACACAGCCATACTTGTAAGACCTTCTCCCCCTACTCCCACACTTCCCACTCCGATTGACAGACTGCCCGCGTCGTGATATGCTCACAACGGTCAAGAATCTGGGGGTTGAAGGAGAGGAGATGCCATGGTAACAGAAAGGGCTACGGCCTTTGCGAGGTTGGGGAATTGCGATATCCTGGAGCGGGCACCAGAGCGATTGGTGCTGTGCAAGAGGGAGCTTTCCTCTGTCCGGTGGACGATGGGAGGTATCGTCGGGCTGGCATTGGTGGGCGCGGCAGCTATCCTTTTTCAGTGGGTTGACGCATCACCTGCTGCCGGAACAGTGGTGATCCTTTTCGCTTGTCTGGTTGTAGCTACGGCTACCTGGATGACTTTCGAATTGCCACGTCTGCACATCATCACCTTTGATGGTCTCAAAGGCGAAATGACCTTCTCTTTCAGAGACAAGGTCACGCAGAGGATCCCCTTCGGCGACATCGCGCGCGTTGACGTGCAGCATCAGCGCATCTGGTCCCGGGAGCGCGGTGAGGAGAACTACTGGTTGGTCAATCTCCAGCTTCGGGATGGTGTAACGGTGTTGATCGATTGCTGCAAAGCGTCGGCGGATCAAATGTCTCGACTGGCGGCCGAGATCGACACTGTCCTACGTTCATTTGAGTCCCTGAACGTGAGTTGATGGTTGTTGACAGCACTTCAGGACCCGAACTGTGAGCTTATGCCAAGGGGAGGATGAGCAAGAGTGAATATCTACCGCGTCAGCGAAGTGAATAGCCACATCCGATTTATCCTGGAAGGGGACCCCACCCTTTCCGATCTCTGGCTACAAGGTGAGGTCTCTAATTTCACTCGTGCCACCTCTGGTCATCTCTACTTCACCCTCAAGGATGAGAAGGCCCAGATCAGTTGTGTGATGTGGCGCTCGCTTGCGGATCGTCAAGAGTACTTGCCACAGAGCGGGCAAGCTATCGTTGCCCACGGACACATCTCGGTCTACGAGGTGCAGGGCCGCTACCAGTTCTACGTGGATGACATTCAGCCCGCGGGCGCGGGCCTTTTGCACCTGGAGTACGAACGTCGGAAAAAGGAGTTGGAAGCCGAGGGACTCTTCGCAGAGGAACTCAAGCGTCCGCTGCCTACGTTTCCCAAACGAATTGGAATCGTCACCTCCCGGGTGGGGGCCGCCTTGCGAGACGTTCTGCACGTCCTGAATCGGCGCTATCCCCTCGTGGAGGTCATCCTGGCACCCACCATGGTACAGGGGAACGAAGCTCCTCCCCAGATCATCCAGGCTATCAGGGCGCTGAATGAGCACGCGGACGTGGACCTGATTATCGTGACGCGGGGTGGTGGATCACTCGAGGATCTGTGGGCTTTCAATGACGTGGGGGTCGCCCGAGCCATCGCTGCCTCAGGAGTGCCGGTGGTCTCTGGGGTGGGCCACGAGATAGATTTCACCATTGCGGACTTCGTGGCCGATGTGCGGGCGCCTACACCCTCTGCAGCGGCGGAGATCAGCGTACCGGACATGCGGGAGTTGAAGGAGGGCGTGAAGTGGCAGCGGGATCGATTGGTACAAGGGATGCGGAGCATCGTCGCTGACTGGCGAGTGGTCCTCAGAGAAGATTCCCTCATGCTGAAACGTTACTCTCCTCAGGCGAGGGTGATGCACTACCGGCAGCGTGTGGATGAGCTCTGGCAGACGGCAACTCTGCACATGGAGCATCGGCTGGCTATGAATCGTGAGAGGCTCAATGGCCTGTGCCTGCGGTTGGACAGCCTCAGCCCAGCGAGTACTCTAGAGAGAGGCTACGCTATCGTGCAACGGAGTGACGATGGCGAAGTAGTGCGAAGTATCCGGCAGGTCCGGACGGGGGATCGCATTGACGTGCGTGTGCACGATGGGGAGTTCCGCGCGAATGTGGACCGAGAACCGGAGAGGATTTCGTACGTTTGAGGGAGATAGTCTAAGAGCATCTGAAGTGTCTGTAGGCCTTTAGATGCTGGGAACGAGGAGGAT
>JAHJUB010000109.1 GCA_018829455.1 Candidatus Omnitrophota bacterium | reverse complement strand
TAGGAAATATTTATCAAACATTTGCCGGCAAGGAGTTGTATCCTTCGCTTGAAGAAAAAGCCGCACATCTGCTGTATTTTATTATTAAAGACCACCCTTTCATTGACGGGAATAAACGGACCGCCTCTTTTTTATTCGTTTATTTTTTAGATAGAAATAATTATCTGTACCGGGCATCCGGAGAAAAGAAGATAAACGACAACGCCTTAACTGCATTATCCCTTTTAATTGCGGTAAGCGACCCGAAAGATAAAGATGTCCTGATAAAAATTACCACCAACCTTTTAACCGATTAGCCGGGAAGTAATATAGTTTTGGGGAGGAGGTCAACCTTCCTCACAGGGAATTCTTTTCTGGGCTGAGATTGCCGCGGCGGAGTACGTCTCGCAATGACACATTAGCGACCCTGAAAGGGTCGCACTACGTACACCCCCACCTAATACACGCGGGAATGACACCCTGCTACGAAATCGACAGGCGAGATTTATCCGCCGAAGCTTCAGCGAAGGCGGACGCCTGACATACAATGCGTCGGATGAATCCGACCGCTACATTACAATAATACGTGCGATAAACATGTCCCTGCATGCGGTAGGCAGGGATCGCACCGCTACAGAGCGGGAGGGGACGTACTGCGTCCGCCGTAGCTCGTTTTCTGAGCGAAGGAGGAGCCCCTCCCCTACATTTCACCCCCACCCTCCCCTTACCCCCTCACCCCCACCCTCTCCCCTGTGGGGAGAGGAAATAAAAGAAATGGATTCCCGCCCCGGAAAAGTTACCGAAAATATCGTAATTACCCGCCGTTGCGTTTGTGGTATAATAACAACAGATGAACTTAGATTCTGCTCTCAAGTTGGCCGCGGAAGAATTCAAAAAGATAGACTGGAAAGATATTGCTTCAAGGAGCGGCGCAATCGTTACCCCGGAAAGCATCCGGGTAGAATATTTAAACCGCAGTTATTGCCTCCGTTTACCCGACGCAGAGTGGGAAGGAGAGGTTTCTTCCCGTGAAAAACTGCTCATTCTTCACTACTTAATTAACAGTAAAGGGACTCCCCTTTCGGGTAAACTGATTGACTTCCGGGAGTTTCCGGGAGGCAACGTTTATTACCCGGTCTTTGAAGCCCGGGCGTGCCGGCCTTTCTTGAAATATTTCGGGAAGAACCAGCCACTCCTTCTAAAAGCGGCCCTGGCCCTGAAAGGGAGCCAGCAAGAACTGGGCGACTTCTCCGTAAACATTCCGGTTTTTCCCCGGGTCGGCATAATCTTCATCGTTTACCGGGGCGACGAAGAACTGGCGCCGACCGCCAAAATTTTATTTGACTCCAGCGTTTCCGAATATCTTGATACGGAAGATGTCACGGCTGTTTGTGAAGATGCCTGCCGCAGTCTGATTAGGCAACGGAACGGTTGAATTTATGGATACCTGCATCGTTATCTTTCTTCCGGACAACAAGAAGATCCGGGTAACTAAAGGAACGGACGTTCTGGATGCAGCGATTGCCGCCGGCGTTTATATCAATTCTTCGTGCGGCGGAGAGGGTGTCTGCGGCCGATGTAAAGTTATTGCGAAAAAAGGCGAGGTAAAATCTGAACCTTCCGGAAGGCTTACCAAAGAAGAATTGAAGCAAGGATATGTCCTGGCTTGTCGTTCCACCGTACACAGCGACGCGGAAATAGAGGTTCCCCTTGCTTCCCGGCTGGCCGGAAAGGAACAGATTCTCACCGAAGAATCCCGAACCGAAAGGTTAACCGGATTCTTCAGCAAACCGGAAGAAATAGAGAAGGGAATTGAAATCAAGGAAAGAGAAATTTTCACCCACTCTCCTTTAGCCACAAAAATCTTTCTCAAACTTCCGGCGCCGACGCTGAAGGATAATATCAGCGACCTGGAACGGATTTACCGCGAAATCAGGCGCAAAAGAGAAATTTCTATTATCCAAACCGGACTGGCTAACGTCAGGAAGGTGGGAAGGCTGCTGCGAGAAAGTAATTGGGGGGTCACGGTCCTGTTAGGTAAGCGTAATGGAACCACCGAGGTTGTTTTGATTGAACCCGGCAATACTTCCAAAAGAAATTTTGGAATCGCCGCCGATATCGGAACCACGACCATCGTCACCCAACTGGTGAATCTGAATACCCGGGAATCACTTTCCACCAAGGCCATCCATAACCGGCAGGCAAGTTATGGCGAAGACGTAATCAGCCGCATGATATATGCCGGCAAAGAAGACGGCCTGGAAAAATTACACCATCTGGTTATTGACACGCTTAACGAACTCATTTCGGCCATGGCCGGCGAACAAAAAATTGGTCTGAACGAGATTACGGCGGTAACGTGTGCCGGAAATACGACCATGACCCACCTTTTGCTCCGGGTTGACCCAACCTATTTGCGGCGCGAACCCTATATTCCGACCGCTAATTTTATGCCGGTAATCAGGGCCGCCGAGGCGGGGGTAAAGATTAATCCGCGGGGCCTGCTGGACTGTCTTCCCGGAGTTTCCTCTTACGTTGGCGGGGATGTCACCGCCGGGATTCTGGCCAGCGGCATTGATGAAGCTACCGAATTGTCAATGCTGATTGATATCGGGACAAACGGCGAGATAGTTCTGGGCAATCGGGAATGGCTGGTCTGTTGTTCTTCTTCGGCCGGTCCGGCTTTTGAAGGCGGCGGAATGCGTTCGGGAATCAGGGCGATGGGAGGCGCAATTCAGAAAGTTGAGATAAACCCGAAAACCTACGAGGTAAAGTATGCCACGATCGGTGGAGGGAAACCCTGCGGCATCTGCGGTTCGGGTTACATTGAGACTTTGGCGGAACTCCTGAAGGCACGCATTATCGAACGCTCCGGTAAGATTAGAACCGGTCTGGCAACCAAACGAATAAGAGAAGGCGATGACGGTTTGGAATTTGTCCTATCCGGACCGGCGTCAAGCGCGGACGGCCAGGCGATTGTAATCACCCAGGCGGATATCACCAACCTTATTCGCTCCAAAGGAGCCATGTACACCGCGGCCGAGGTTTTGGCCCGAAAGATGAATTTCAAGATGCAGGATATCAATAAGATTTATTTAGCCGGCGGCTTTGGCAATTATTTAAACATTGAAAAATCGATCCTGATCGGCCTTCTCCCGGACCTGGACCACCGGAAATTCGAATTCATCGGCAACAGTTCTTTAACGGGCGCGAAATTCAGCCTCCTTTCTTACGAAGCGATGACCAAGGCCAGGGAAATTGCCAAAAAAATGGTCTACGTTGAATTGAGCGTTGACCTAACCTTCATGAATGAATATACGGCGGCCCTGTTTCTGCCGCATACCGATATAGCCCGCTTCCCCACGGTAGCCAAAATTCTTAAAATTTAATATGGAAAAGAAAATTTTTCTGGCGGCCACCAGGCAAAATGACGGCAAGACGATGGTGGGTATCGGTCTCTTGCTAAATCTTAGGAAGATAACCAAAAAGGTCGGTTATATCAAGCCCGTGGGACAAAGGTGTGTACAAATAGGCGGAGAGAAGATTGACGAAGATGCCGTTTTGGCAAACAAAATCTTCGGAGCGAATGACACCAGATTAAAAGACATGAGTCCAATCGCCATAGAAAGAGGCTTCACCGAGCGGTGTCTGGACCATCAGTACCAGGCCGGAGAATTAGCGGCAAAGATAAAGACCTCCTACGCCCGTTGCGCCCGAGGAAAGGACATCATGGTAATTGAAGGAACCGGTCACGCCGGGGTGGGTTCGGTCTTCGACCTCAATAATGCCGTAGTGGCCAAAATACTGAAGGCCAAGGTGGTCCTGGTTACTATCGGCGGAATCGGAAAGCCGATTGACGAAATTATGTTAAACAAGGCCCTTTTTGACCAGGAAGGCGTAAAGATTCTCGGCGTAATCATAAACAAAGTAATTCCGGAGAAGATGGAGAAGACCAGGGATTATCTGGAAAGAGGACTACGGGAAAAGGGCGTTGACCTTTTGGGATTGATACCCTACGTCAAAACCCTGACCACGGTCAGGATGGAACAGATTAAAGAAGATCTGGGTTTGGATTTACTCGGCGGGCGGGAATTTCTGTCTTATGTCGTTAAGAATAAAGTGGTGGGAGCAATGTTTCCCTGTAATGCCTTAAAGTACATTCACGACGGTTCTCTGCTGATTACCCCCGGAGACCGGGATGACCTTATCCTGACTGCGCTGAGTCTGGTAATGTCAAAAGGGACGAACAAAGGCCGGATTGCCGGCTTGATTCTTACCGGAGGCATAAAACCCCATAAGGCCATCGCTGATTTAATTAAAAAAGCAAGGCTTCCGGTCTTGTTCGGCAAAGATGACACCTATGCCGTGGCTTCAAGGGTCAATGGATTAATTGTTAAAATCTCCGAGACCGACACCGAGAAGATAGCTACCGCTGAAAATCTGGTGGGAAAGTATGTTGATGTGAATAAAATTTATGCTCAGTCTTAAGGGGTTGCAAAACAAAGGAGAAAAAATGTCTTATACAATCGCAGTGGCCGGGAAAGGAGGGTCCGGAAAGACAACCCTCTCGGCCTTGATAATCAGCCTTCTGCTGAAATCCGACCGCAAGCCCATCCTGGCGGTTGATGCCGACCCCAACAGCAATTTGAATGAAGCCCTGGGGGTAAAATTTGACCGTACGGTGGTCGGAGCGGTGGAGGAGATAATGGGAAATAAAGATGACTTGCCGGCCGGTATCACCAAAGAAAGACTTTTGGAATCTCACTTTCAGGATGCTTTGGTTGAATCCCAGGGGTTTGACCTTTTGGTTATGGGACACACCGAAGGGGGTGGCTGCTACTGCCGCGCCAATGATTTATTACGAAGTTTCATGGACGGTCTGCAGCAGAACTATCCCTACGTGGTTATGGACAACGAAGCGGGTATGGAACACCTGTCCCGGCGCACCACCCGGGACGCGGATGCTCTTTTGATTGTGGCTAACCCCACGCCGGTCTCTTTAAGAACGGCCCGACAGATTGTGGAGATGACGCAAAACCTTAAATTAGGGATTAAAAAAAGTTATCTGGTAATCAACGAAGAGAACGAGAATCATTCCCGGATTCCGACCGAAGAAAATAATGCGGGCCTGACTCTTTTGGGCCGGATTCCTTACGACCAAGAGGTTGAAAAATGCAGCGTAAAAGTCCAACCGCTGTTTAACCTTCCCGAAGATTCCCCGGCCCGCCGGGCCGTCAGCCAAATCCTGGAAACTTTACTAATTTGACAGAACAATTTAGTTTGGGTTATAATTTTGCGATAGTTTGTTCCTATATTCACAAACGACATTCTTACTATGCCGCGAACCGCAATTGTGGGAATTGGCAACTTGATGAAGGCTGATGACGGCGCCGGCATGGTAATGACGGCCGCCCTGAAAGAACGGCTGGCTGGTTTTTCCGAAATCAGAACCTACGAAACCGGAACCGCTCCGGAAAATCACCTGGCGGCAATCATCGCTTTTAAACCCGAAATCATTTACCTGATTGACGCCGCGGATTTCAACGGAGAAGCAGGCGAATTCAAGCTCTTCCCGGCGCACAAGGTTAAAAGTCAGGGGTTCTCAACCCACGCAATCTCAATCTCTCTGGTTATCCAGTTTTTGAAATTACAGACTAAAGCCGAAATCTTTCTGCTGGCCATTCAACCGGAAGAAATTTCCACCCGCGAAGGTCTTTCCGCGCGGGTAAAAACCGGAACGGACGAAGCAATAATCTTTTTGGAAAAGAAGTGCAAATGAATTAATTTTTCATAAATGGCTTATCATAAGGTAAAAACAGAGGCCTGGCTGGACGCAATCTTCCGACAGGCAAAAGAGAAAGCGGTGTACGGCCTGAAGCGCAGCGGCCAGGGGCTTGTTTACCAGCGGCTCCGGGAAAAGACCGACGTTGTGCTCTTTGAAACCAGGCCGACCGAACCAATTAAACTTTTCTTCTATTTCCCTTCTGAACTGACGGCAACCCTTCCGGAAGAACCGTTCCGGGAAGAGGAAAAACGGGTCCTGCTCGGCGTTAAAGCCTGCGACCTGGAAGCGCTCAAAACAGCCGACTTCGTTTACCGGTTCGGTGACGTGGTGGAACCGCATTACGAGAGCAGACGTAACAACACCCTGCTCATCGGCAGTGACTGTACCCAGCCGAACCCAACCTGCTTCTGCAGCCTCCACGGACGTTCCTGTTACCCCCAGGATTATTTTGATATCAACCTCTCTCCTTTAAATAAGGAGGTCATGATTGAAACCGGCAGCCCGCGGGGCGAGGAATTTCTGGCGGAACTGAATCTGAGTTTATCCGAAGTGACCGAAGCCGACCTGAAACTACGCGACAAGAACCGCCGGGAATACATGGAAAAACTGAAGACAATTAACACCCCTTTTGAACACCAAAAACCCTATTCGGAAATCGTGCGCAAGAGCAGCGAGGCAACAGCCTGGAAAAAGTACGGCCAGGAAATGTGCGTTCAGTGTCACGCCTGCAACCTCGGCTGCCCAACCTGTTATTGTTTCTCCTTCTCGGATCTTCCGGAAAAGAGCGGGATGAAACGTTACAAAAACTGGGATTCCTGTTTAGCCGCCAGTTTCGCCCAAATGTCAAGCGGCGCTACACCCAGGCATAACCGCTGGGAACGCTTCCGCTACCATTATTACCACAAATTTGATTTTCTCAACACCAGTCTCGGCTTTGACGCCTGCACCGGGTGCGGCCGCTGTATTGAAGGCTGCCTGGGCAAAATTGACAAGCGCCAGGTATTATTTGATTTAGAGAAAGAGATAAATGGCTAAAATCAACCCTTATCAACCATACCAGGTGGAACTCCTGAAGGTAACCGAGGAGAGTCCGTCAATCAAGACTTTCACCATGGCCGCTCCTCCCAACTTCCATTTCCTGGCCGGGCAGTTTGTGGAAATCGCGGTCCCGGGAAAAGGCGAAGCGCCGTTTACGCCTTCCTCTTCTCCCTATGAAACGAATTACCTTGAGGTAAGCGTCGCAAAGGTAGGCGCCACCACCGAGGCACTCCACTCTCTGCAGCCGGGCGCAATTCTTGGTCTCAGAGGACCGTTCGGCAAGGACTATCCGCTGGAAAAGTTCACGGGAAAAGACATATTGCTGGTCGGCGGCGGCGTCGGCCTGGCTCCGCTGCGCAGTCTCTTTCTGTCTTTGGTTCACGAACTGCACCTCTTTAACAAAATACGCTTCTGCTGCGGTTCCCGCACGCCGGATGATTTCATTTATAAAGAGCATGTCTTTGACCACTGGCCGAAGATTGACCCTAAGGTCTGCCTCCGGGTCACGGTGGACCGCTGCGACGACGGCTGCTGGAAAGGCCCGATAGGCGTGGTAACCAAGACGCTGGACAACCTTGACCTGGAAATCAAAAACAGCGTCGCGGTGGTCTGCGGGCCTCCGATTATGATGAAATTTACCACTTTCAAACTCCTGGAATTAGGTTACCGGCCGGAAAATATCTACCTCTCCATGGAACGGATGATGGTCTGCGGCCTGGGTCACTGCCAGCACTGCGGCCTCGGCAAACACCTGGTCTGCAAGGACGGTCCGGTCTTTACCTATCAGGAAATCAAAGATGAACCGGAAATATGGGCCTGAAAAAACTGGTCGTTGATTTTGAAGTTTGCCGTAAGTGTACGGACTGCGTCATCAAGTGCAGTTTTCCTTTTCACCCGGTAAACGACGGCTCGCTGACTCTGCGCGAGATAATTGCCTGGCAGGTGGTCTGCCGGCGCTGCAACCAGCCCGGCTGCGTTCCGTCCTGCCCAACTGAGGCGCTGAAGAAGAGAGAAGACGGCCTGATTGAGCGTTCCAACACCCTGTGCATCTCCTGCAAATCCTGCACTATCGGCTGTCCCTTCGGAACCATCTTTCCGGAACTGGTTCCGTATCTGACGACCGGATGCGATTACTGCCGGAACCGTCTGGTTGAAGACGAAAAACCACTTTGCGTTCAGAGTTGTCCGCCCGGCGCGATTGAATACCGGGAAATCAAGGAAAAAGAAAACGTGACCGCGGTAAGCCCGGATACGGTTGCCGGTATCGCCACTTCCTGGCAAAAGGAAAAGAAGTAGCGGTCGGATTCATCCGACTATTTGTGCGATAAATCGCACCGCTACAATGCAATTAAATTAAACAATGGATATATTTTATTTCCTGATTTTCCCCGGTTTTCTCTTTGCCGCCCTGGTCGGTCTGGTCTTCACCTGGGTGGACCGCAAAGTGACGGCGCGGCTGCAGTGGCGGGTCGGTCCGCCGTTCCTGCAGCCTTTTTACGATTTCGGCAAACTACTATCCAAAGAAATCACCGTGCCAAAACAGGGCGAAAGAATTTCTTTCCTGCTGGCGCCATTCCTGGGACTTTTAGCTACCGCTCTTGTGGCAACCATCCTCGGTTTTTCCATCGTCTTTCCGGCCCGAGGATTCATCGGAGACCTCATCGTGGTGCTTTACCTGCTGATCATACCCTCATTGGCCATAATTATCGGCGGTTTTGCCGCAGCCAACCCCTTATCTTCCATCGGCGCCAGCCGGGAAATGAAGATGATTATGGCTTACGAACTCCCCTTTATCCTGGCAATCCTGGTTCCGGTAATCAAGTCGGACTATTCGGTAAATATTAATCTGATTATGCTCTCACAGCAGCAGCACGGTGCAACCGCCGGTTCCCTCTCCGGCTTCATCGCTTTCATAGTCTGTCTCCTGGTGGTCCAGGCGAAACTGGCCCTACCGCCTTTCGACATTCCGGAAGCGGAGACGGAACTGATGGCCGGTCCTTGTATTGAATACTCCGGCGGTCTTTTGGCCCTCTTTAAATTAACCCGGGCGATGCTCCTTTTTCTGCTGCCGCTTTTTCTCGTCATCCTATTCTTCGGCGGCATTTCTGTCTCCGGCTGGCATCTTTTGGCCGGAATCTTAAAAATTGTACTTGTGCTCGTGATTATTGTTATAATTAAAAATACTAATCCTCGCTTGCGCATAGACCAGGCCCTGCGGTTCTTCTGGGTCAATTGCACCCTTTTGTCAATTCTGGCAATTTTGCTGGCTTACTTAGGACTTTAAGATGGCTAACTGGAAAATAAATATGCTGACCCGGTCGCCCTGGGTCTTCCACCTTGCGGCGGCTTCCTGCAACAACTGCGACATCGAAATTCTGGACCTGCTCACGCCCCGGCACGATGTGGAGCGGTTTGGAATTGTTCTGGTGGGCAGTATCAAACACGCGGATGTCCTGCTGGTAACCGGCTGCGTCAACCGGAAAAATGTTGCCCGTATCAAACGCCTTTACGATGAGGCGCCTAAACCCATCCTGGTGGTAGCCATCGGCGCCTGCGCCTGCAGCGGAAATATGTTCCGGACCGGTTACCAGTTCGCCGGACCGTTTGATAAAATCATTCCGGTCCACGCCTACGTCCCGGGCTGTCCGCCTAAACCGGAAGCGATGATTGACGGAGTGGTAAAGTTAATTACTAAATTAAAAAACAAATAATGTAGGGGCTCGATTCATCGAGCCCGCGGCTCGACTGAGCTCGCCGAAGTCGGGTCGGATAAATCCGACCCCTACAAAAAATTTATGGACTCAAAAAATAGATTTCAGGAAAAGTTCCAGAAAATATTCTCCGAATACACCGAGGTTCGGAAGCGCATCTACGCGACCATCCCCACCGCTTCGCTCCGGGAAGTGGTTGGCTTCCTTTTCCATGACCTGACGGCGCGTTTCATCATCGCCTCCGGTTTTGACAACGGAAAAGAGATTGAAATCCTGTACCATTTCTCTTTTGATTCCTCAGGTGAAATTATCAGTCTGCGGGTTTTTCTGGACCGGAACAAACCGGAAGTGGATTCCCTGGTGCCGCTCTTCCGCGGCGCCTTCTGGATTGAGCGGGAAATCTGGGAGTTCTTAGGGGTTAATTTCCGGGAACACCCGCGGCTGGAAAAGTTCCTTTTCTCGGAAGATTGGCCGGAAAGCTATCATCCTTATCAGGTACCGCCGGACCGAACTAACCGCGACCCCAACGCTCCTCCGGCGCAGAGCAAATTAAAATTTGACTAAATAAAAACGTAGGGGTTCGATTTATCGAACCCGCGGGCGCGATAAATCGCGCCCCTACAATTAATGTGTAAATAAAACATGGAAAAGAAAGAAGTAATCGTTCCCATCGGGCCTTACCACCCGCTCCTGGAAGAACCGGAGTTCTTCAAGCTCTTCTGCGAGGGCGAAAAGGTCGTTGGCATAGACTGGATTGCCGGATATAACCACCGGGGCATCGAAAAAATTTCGGAGGGAAAGAGTTACGACCAGGTTCCCTTCCTGGTGGAGCGCATCTGCGGAATCTGTTCCACCAGCCATCCCCTGGCCTACGTCAACGCGGTGGAAAACCTGGTTGGCCTTGAAATTCCGGAACGCGCCAAATACATCCGCACCTTCATCGCGGAAATGGAACGCATCCACAGCCACCTGCTTTGGGTGGGATTGGCCGGACATTTTCTGGGTTACAACACGGTCTTTATGTGGGCCTGGAAATGGCGGGAGCCTACCTTGGACATAATGGAATTGGTAACCGGAAACCGCGGAAATTACGGAATAATGTGCCCGGGCGGGGTGCGCCGGGATATGTCCGAAGAAGACTTTCCTTTTGTCCAATCAAAACTGGATGATATCAAAACCAAAGTGGAAATGCTGACCAAGGCGGTTCTGGACGACCCGGTTCTTTTGGCCCGGCTAAAAGGAGTGGGCATCCTCACCGCCCAGGACATTCATAACTACGGAGCGGTCGGTCCGGTGGCGCGGGCAAGCGGCGTAGCCATTGACGTGCGCCGGGACGATCCTTACGCGGCTTACAACATGCTTGACTGGGAAATGGTTGTAGTTACGGAAGGGGACATGCTGGCACGCGCCAAAGTGCGTCTTCTGGAAATCTTCCAGTCAATTAAGATTGTGGAACAGTGCATGGCCCGGCTCAAAGAAATAAAAGGCGACATTGTGGTCAAAGTGAGAGAAGTACCACCTGGAGAGGGCATCGGCCATGCCGAGGCACCGCGAGGCGAATGCTTCCATTACGTCCGCAGCGACGGTACCAATCGTCCTATCCGGCACAAAATACGCGCGCCCAGTTACGTCTGCATACCAACCTTTGAAAAATCCGTGGTGGGCGGTCAAATCGCCGATGCCCTGATTTGCCTGGCCGGCGTTGACCCTTGCTACTGCTGTACCGAACGGCTTTCCGCAGTTGCGGAAAACGGAAAGACCCTGGACGGAGAAACCCTTTTACGGCTTTCCGTGGAAAAGACGGAAGCATTAAAAGCTAAAGGAACTCCAGTATGATCAATCCGCTCTTTTATCCGATTCTTGTGCCCTTCATCTTCGGGCTAATGATACTTTGGCTTCCGGCCCGGTGGAAGGAAACGACGGCCCTGGTGGCCAGCGGCCTTAATCTTGTTATTTGTCTGGCGCTCTTCACTTGGCTGCCCTTGTCTTTTGGTTGTGGGTCCTGGAGTAACCAGAACCTTTTGACCCTTGACTCGCTGTCCGGTTTCATTCTCATTTTTCAGGCCATCTTCGGAGTCTTAGCCGTCGTCTATTCTCCGGCATGCCTGGCCGGCAAAAAGGGACATACTAAAGAGTATTACACCTATCTGCTCTGGACGCTGGCCGCTACTGCCGGCGCAATCTTTGCGGCCCACCTGCTCCTCCTGCTGGTTTTCTGGAACATCCTGGGAATCCTGCTCTACCTTCTGGTCAACCTCTCACCGGAAGAAGCAGCCGCAGCCAGCGCCAAAAAAACCCTGATTATTATCGGCGGGACCGATTCTCTCTTTATCCTGGGGTTAGCCGTAATCTTTTCTCTTACCGGCACTCTTGCTCTGGGCGGGGGCCATATCCCTCTGGGTACCGGCCTTGCCTATCTGGCTTTCTTTAGTCTGGTTTCGGCGGCTCTGGCCAAAGCCGGCGCTTTCCCCTTCCATACCTGGCTGCCGGAAATAGCCGGCCCGACCGCGGCGCCGGTCCTGGCTTTCCTGCCTGCGTCCCTGGATAAACTGGTCGGCATCTACTTCCTATTCCGCATCTGCCGGGATATCTTTGTCCCTGATTTCCTCGGCCAGACGGTTCTCCTGGCAATTGGGGCGGCCACCATCATCTTTGCGGTAATGATGGCCCTGGTCCAGCACAATTTCAAAAAACTCCTCGCCTATCATGCGGTCAGCCAGGTCGGCTACATGGTTTTGGGTATCGGCATCGGAACTCCTTTGGGGTTTGCCGGCGGTCTCTTCCACATGCTCAACAACGCCATTTATAAACAGGGGCTCTTCCTGGTCGGCGGGAACGTAGAAAAAGAAGCCGGCTCAGCCGAGATTGACGACCTGGGCGGCTTAGGAAGAAGGATGCGCTGGTCATTCTTTGCATTCTTAATTCTCTCTCTGGCCATCTCCGGCATCCCGCCCCTCAACGGCTTCTATTCCAAATGGCTGGTCTATCTGGGACTTTTGGAAATGGGCCGCTCCGGCCACAGCCTCTGGGTGGTCTGGATTGCCGCGGCCATGTTCGGAAGCGCCCTGACCCTGGCCAGTTTCATGAAACTGACGCACGCCATATTCTTAGGTATTCCAAACAAAGCGCTGGACCGGAAAAAAGTGCGGGAAGCGCCGCCAAGCATGGTTATTCCGGCGGTTTTTCTGGCTCTCCTGTGCGTGCTCTTCGGCGTCCTGGCTCAGCAGCTGCCTCTGCGCTTCTTCATTCTTCCGGCGGTCGGAAGTATTCAACCCGCCGGACTGTGGCTGCCGGGCCGCGCCGCTTTCCTGATTGTCGTCACCCTGGTTCTGGGAGTGCTCATCTTCGGTCTCGGCCGGCTGAAAAAGGTGCGCCTGACCCCTACTTACATCGGCGGCGAAGAACCGGACTTGGCAGACCACAGACCTACGGGAAGCGCCTTTTACGAAACGGTCCGGGAAATGGGTTTCATCAGCACAATTTACCGTCTGGCCGAAGAAAAACTCTTTGACCTCTACGAATTGGGAAAAGAGTTCACGCTTACAATCTCGGCGGGCCTGCGGAAGATGCACAGCGGAATTCTGCCCAACTATCTATCCTGGGTTTTAGTCGGGCTTGTTATCCTTTTATGGGTTTTGGCGGTCTGATATGGAACTATTGATTATTTTATTGCTGGTCTTTATGATTATCGCCGCGCTCAATGCGCTGGAAGGGAAAGACCTGCTCTCTTCGGTCGTATCCTTAAGCGCGGTCGGCTTTGGCCTTTCGGTCGCTTTTCTGGTGATGGGCGCTCCGGATATCGCCATCGTCCAGGTTGTGGTTGAAATCTTAACACTGATCATCCTGATTCGGGCCACCATCCGCCACGACCTGACCACGGTTGCGGAAGGCACGGAATTCTTTGGTCTGTTGGTAGGCGTTGTCCTGCTCTTCGTGGTCTTTCTCTTTGGCCTGGAAGCCGTCAAAGCCCTGCCGCCATTTGGAGCGCCGATAATGGATGCGGTTGCTTCCGCGCCCAGCCGGTATTACCTGGAACACGGCTTGAAGGAAACAGGGGCAGCCAACATCGTCACCTCCGTAATCCTGGATTACCGCGCTTACGATACCCTGGGAGAGGCCACGGTCCTGTTTACCGCCATTCTGGGCGCCCTGGCCATTTTACGGGGCCGGCCTTTGAAAAAGAAGAAAAAGGGGTAATAATGGATAAATCGGAAAAACCGGTGGGAATGACCTTAATCGTCCAGACGGTAACGCGCTGGCTGAAAGGACCGATTATTCTCTACGGAATTTATATTGTCTTTACCGGCCACCTCTCACCGGGCGGCGGTTTTGCCGGCGGGGTCATCATCGCCTGCGCTTTTGTTCTGATTACCCTGGCCTTCGGCGCAAAATTTGCGCTGGGCCGAGTCGGAAAACTCCTGGCGTCGGAACTGGACAGTTTGGGCGCGCTGATGTTTGTAACCATTGCGCTCCTGGGTTACGTAGGCGGGAGTTTCTTCCGTAACTTTATTCAAATGGCTAATCCGGCGCCGCCTTTCCGAATCTTTTCGGCCGGGACCATTCTTCTTTCCAACGTCGCTATTGGTTTAAAGGTGGGGGCTTCCCTCTTCATGATCTTTATCATCTTAGCCGTAATCAGGGTGGTGGAGGATAAAGACGGCAAGATGAAGATGATCCAAAAGAAACAGGGAGGAGACAACTGATGGCCTTTACGCTCTGTTTTGTCCTGTTTATGGTTGGTCTTTACGGAGTCTTGAGTAAAAAGAATATGGTGAAGATCGTAATGGGGCTGGTCATTATGAACTGCGCCGTCAACCTTTTTCTGATCATGCTGGGTTACAAAAAGGGCGGCGTGGCTCCAATTCTGGAAAAGAAGACGAACCTCGCCGATTTTCTGGCCCGGTCAGTTGACCCTCTGCCCCAGGCTCTGGTCCTTACCTCCATCGTCATCGGACTGGGTGTGCTGGCCTTGACCATCGGCATCTGCATCCGTCTCTACGAAAAATACGGCACGTTTGACATCACCGAAATCAGGAGATTAAAAGGATGAACCGATTGCCCCTTTTTGTCGCTGTTCCCTTGTTTCTGGCCTTCTTAATACCGGTGTTGGGCCGGAAGTGGAAGACGCTGCCTGATATCCTGGGCAACCTTGCCACGTTCTTCCTCTTGCTTTTGTCGCTCTCCATCTTAGGAATTTCGGGTGTTTATGCGGTCGGAGGGTGGCCGCCGCCCCTGGGAATAGTAATGGTGTCCGACGGTCTGACAACGTTGATGCTCCTGATTGTTGCGTTAATCAGCTTTGCGGTTACGCTCTACTCCATAGATTATATGGAACTCTACACCTCCAAAACCCGTTATTACAGCCTCTTCCTGTTAATGATTGCCGGAATGAACGGCGTAATTATTACCGGAGACCTCTTTAATCTTTTTGTCTTCCTGGAGATTGCCTCAATCGCTTCCTATGCTCTGGTCGCTTTCGGATGCCAGCACGAAGAACTGGAGGCTTCTTTTAAGTACCTTGTCCTGGGAACCCTGGCTTCCACTTTTATCCTCCTGGGTATCGCCTTTATGTACGGAACCTATGGAACCCTTAATCTGGCGCATCTTGCCCGGCTGATTTCCGAAAATGGTTCCACCGCAGCCACCAAGTGCGCCCTGGGCCTCTTCTTCGTGGGTTTCAGCCTTAAAGCGGCCCTGGTGCCTTTCCACGCCTGGCTGCCGGACGCACATCCTTCCGCGCCGGCGCCTATTTCCGCGATGCTCTCCGGCCTCTTAATCAAGTCCATCGGCATCTATGCGTTAATCCGCCTGCTCTTTAACGTCTTCGGATTCACTCCGCTTATTTCCCACATACTCATTACCCTGGGTATCCTTTCTATGGTGGTCGGAGTGTTTCTGGCCATCGGGCAATGGGACTACAAGCGGCTCCTGGCTTACCATAGCATCAGCCAGATTGGATACGTCACTTTGGCCATAGGCCTGGGAACTCCCTTAGGGATTTTGGCCGGCCTCTTCCATCTGGTCAACCACTCGGTCTTCAAATCCCTGCTCTTCCTGAATGCCGGTTCGGTAGAGTATAATCTGGGAACCCGTGATATGAAGAAGATGGGCGGACTACAAGAGAAGATGCCGGTTACCAACGCTACCTCTCTGGTAGGCGCCTTCTCCATTTCCGGACTGCCGCCTTTTAACGGCTTCTGGAGTAAATTGCTTATCATCCTGGCCTGCGTACAAGCCAAAAACATTCCAGCCGCGGTTTGGGCGGTGCTGGTAAGCATCATCACCCTTTCTTCCTTTACGAAAGTTCAGCGCTATGTTTATTACGGAAAACTAAAAGAAGAGTGGAAAGACGTCAAGGAAGCCCCGCAGACGATGCGGATAGCGATGGTTATGTTAGCGGTCTGCTGCGTGCTGATGGGCCTACTCATATTGCCGGGGCCCCGGAACGCTGTTCTCACCCCGGCTGTCAATGCGCTCCTGGCCGGAAGAGAGGGTTACTTCAACCTGACTTTTAGTCGGTAGCCCCTCCTCCCTTTTATCCTCTCCCCGACGGGGAGAGGGCGAGGGTGAGGGGGATTTACGGAGAATTGATTATGGCCCGAAAGTTCTTTTCCTATTTCTGCATTTCCTATCTCTTCTGGCTGCTTCTTTATTGGCCTTTCGGCGTTGACCGGATAGCCAGTCTGCAGGGACTTCTGGTCGGAGTTCCGGTCGCTTTCCTGGTTACCCTGCTCTTCGGCGGGGTCTTTGCCCGTCAACCGGAGAAGATTTTTCAGGCAAAACGTTACTTTTGGTTCCTCTATTACGTCCCGGTCTTCATCTATTACTGCGTCCTGGCCAATTTAGACGTGGCCTACCGCGTCTTAAGCCCGGAGATGCCCATCAACCCCGGCATCGTGAAAGTGAAGACATCTTTAAGAAGCCGGTCCGGCCTCACGGCTTTAGCTAATTCAATTACTTTAACCCCGGGGACAATGAGCGTGGACCTCACCGAGGACGGCTACATTTATATCCACTGGATTAACGTGCAGACGCAGGACGTGGAAAAAGCAAGCGAGTTAATCGTAAGACCATTTGAAAAAATTCTAAAAAGAATATTTGAATAGCCTATGGAATTGATGCCGGTCTATTTCGGGATTTTGCTAATCTCTTCTTTCCTTTGTCTTTACCGGATCGGTCACGGACCTACCGTGCCGGACCGGATCGTGGGCACGGATATTCTGGGTATCGTGGTCGTTGGCTTTTCGGCCCTGATGGCCCTTTCTACCGGCCAGGATTTTTACATCACCGTTGGTCTGGCCTGGACCCTGCTCAGTTTTATCGGTACGCTTGCCCTGGCAAAATTCCTGGAAGGAAGGGGGTTTGATGAGTGAAATTTTAGGCAATATCCTGATTGGAATCGGCGCGCTCTTTGTCCTTTTCGGAACCGTGGGTCTGGTAAGACTGCCGGACCTTTACAACCGTCTGCAAGCCGCTACTAAATGCGCCACGCTGGGAACCTGCTCTATTCTTTTGGGTGTTATTGTCAACCGGGGACTTTCTGCGGTCAGCATGAAGGCTCTGCTCTGTATTATCTTTATTCTCCTGACCAGCCCAACTGCGGCCCACGCCCTGGCCCGGGCCGCCCACATCTCCGGAGTCAAACTGTGGAACAAGAGCGTCTGTGACCAATACGCCGAAGATAACGACCGGAAGGAAGAAACCACAAAATGAGATACCCAAAACTGCGCGAAGTTAAAGAGGCCCTGACCTCGCTCTTTTCCAAACCTTATACCAACCGGTACCCTTTTCAGCCTCACTATCCGGAGAAGCGTTTCCGAGGCAAGCCGGAATTTCATAAGGAATACTGCGTCGGCTGCACCGCCTGCGCCCAGGTCTGCCCGACCAATTGCATCGAATGGATTGATGACGTCGCCAGCAACCCGCCGGTTCGCCGGCTGATTCTCCGCTATGATATATGCATTATGTGCGGCCAGTGCCAGGCAAACTGCATCACGGAAAAAGGGATTCAACTATCCCGGAAATTTGAATTGGCCGGGTTTGACCGCGAGGAAATGAAAGAGACGCAGGAAAATGAATTACTGCTCTGCGAGGACTGCGGGGAAGTGGTCGGCACCAAAGACCACGTCCGTTTCATCCGGGAGAAGATCGGCGCGCTCTCTTTAGCCGGCGAAAACGGCTTGCTCCTCCTCCAGGAGGAATTGAACCTCAGCCCCGGACTTAAAGGAAAGATTGACCTGCCCCTGAAACGCAACGACCTCTTCCGGATACTCTGCCCCAAGTGCCGCCGCGACCTGCACCTGACCGACGAGTGGAACCTTAAATAACCCCCCTTCTTTTATCTCCTCTACCCATCGGGGAGAGGACGAAGGTGAGGGGGATCTATCTGCCGTTCCGTGTGATTTCGCAGGTTTGACGGAAAAATTTAAATAATGGTATAATTTTTACTTTGTTATCAATTATTTCAAACAGGGAGAGCGATGAACTGGATCGGCGTAGTTCCGATTATCGGCGCTTTGATTTGCGCGGTCTTTGTCCGCTTCTTGATTCGTAAAATCAAGTCCGCGGATGAAGGCGATGCGGAGATGAAGAAGGTCTCGGCCGCAGTCCGGGAGGGCGCTTTTGCCTATCTGAAACGTCAGTACACCAGCGTAGGAATCTACGCTGCCTTTTTCTTTGTCGTACTGATTGTTATGGAGTTGACCAACTTCCTGCCGCTCTTTTCCGGAGCCGCCTTTCTTACCGGAACCCTCTGCTCTGCTTTAGCCGGTTTTATCGGAATGAATATCGCCACCCAGAGCAGTCACCGCACCACCGCGGCGGCTCGTTACTCCTTAAACGGGGCGCTGCGAATAGCTTTCTCGTCCGGTGCGGTTATGGGGCTAACGGTCGTTGGCCTGGCTCTGGCGAACTTAGGTATCTGGTACCTCATTCTGAATTGGTACTACCGGTTCTGGCCCGAAGCCGAGGCGATACGCAAGATCGGCGCCACTTTGTTCTGTGCCGGAATGGGCGCCAGCGGACAGGCGCTCTTTGCCCGGGTGGGCGGCGGAATCTTCACCAAAGGCGCGGACGTGGGCGCGGACCTGGTCGGTAAAATAGAAATCGGAATTCCGGAAGATGACCCGCGGAATCCCGCAGTCATCGCGGATAACGTCGGGGATAACGTCGGCGACATCGTGGGTATGGGCGCTGACCTTTACGAATCCTATCTGGGTTCTATCGTCGCGGCTATTGCCCTTTCGGTCGCGGCCGGCCTTTCTTACGGCGGTGTTGCCCTGCCCATGATTTTTGCGTCCGCGGCCGCGGTTGCTTCCATCGCCGCCACCTTCTTTGTCCGGACCGGTGAAAAAACCTCGCAGGCACAACTCCTGACAGCCTTACGCCGGGGCACCTACGGCGCTTCGGTCCTGACCGCCATATTTGCTTTTATTTTGGTTCGGGTGATAACACCGGGCCACTTCGGAATATTCTGGGCGATTATGGCCGGTTTGGTCGGAGGAAACCTCATTGGTCTGATCACGGAATACTTTACTTCAGACAATTACCGGCCCACCAAACAGGTTGCGGAATCGGCTAAGACCGGTCCGGCGACCGTGATTCTGGAGGGGATTTCCACCGGTATGTTTTCCACCCTGACGCCGGTTCTGGTTGTGGTCATTGCCTGTCTGTCCGCCTATTATCTGTCCGGCGGAAAAGCCCTGCCCGAATTAGGTCTTTACGGCATCGCCATGGCTGCGGTCGGCATGCTCTCTACCCTGGGAATTACCTTAGCAACCGACGCCTACGGTCCGGTAGCGGATAACGCGGGCGGAAATGCAGAGATGACCCATCAGAAACCGGAAGTCCGGGAACGAACCGATGCCCTTGATTCTCTGGGAAATACAACCGCAGCCACCGGAAAAGGGCTTGCCATCGGTTCCGCGGCCCTAACCGCCTTAGCGCTTTTAGTCTCTTTCCGGGACCAGGTTATCCTGCTTGTGCCGGGAAAACTGACCTTCTCCGTGATGGACCCCAACCTCATCGCCGGAATATTCATCGGTGCGGTCTACCCGTTCTTCTTTTGTTCCATGACAATTAAGGCGGTGGGCCGGTGCGCCCAGCAGATTGTGGAAGAAGTGCGCAGACAGTTCCGCACCATCGTCGGACTGATGGAGGGTAAAGCCAAACCGGACTACGCCCGGGCCGTGGATATTTGCACCCGGGGCGCCTTAAAAGAGATGCTGCCTCCTTCTATTATTACCATTGTCACGCCGATTGCGGTAGGAATTTTTTTAGGAGTGGAAGGCGTGATGGGACTTCTGGTGGGCGCGATCACCTGTGGCTTTGCGGTCGCGCTGTTTATGGCAAACTCCGGAGCGGCCTGGGATAACGCCAAAAAGTACATTGAAAGAGGACATTTAGGCGGCAAAAAGTCTGACCCGCATAAAGCCGCGGTCATCGGCGATACGGTGGGTGACCCGTTCAAGGATACCGCTGGCCCATCCCTGAACATTATGATTAAGTTAATGGCGATTGTGTCAATTGTCTTCTCGGCCTTTATCGTCAAGTTCAGCCTTTTCTAAAGAGGGTAAATTATGGGGAAAAAATGCGCTGTTTGCGGAAAAAGCCGAAAACCCGGAATGTTATTAAGTCATTCCCACCATCGGACTAAAAGGTTTTTTGGAGCTAATCTTCAGAAAGTTAGAACCACGATTGGTCGAATACTGGTCTGCACCGGCTGTCTAAAAAGCGGTAAGATAATCAAGCCCACGGCGCGACTGGAAAAACCCGCCTGATTTTTTAACCGCTTTCCCGCAGGCTCTTTATCTCCAGTTCCACACAATTGATTCCGTCCTCTCCGGATAGTTTGGGAGTATAAGCAACGTCCACCAGAAGACCGTCCGGTAAAGACGGCTGCAATTTCGCCATACCGAAACCGATCGCCTGCCGGAAAGTCCGTCCGTGCTTCAGCCACAATTTTAAGTGATTTCTGCCCACCACCCGGCTATACCTCTGTACCTCCAGGCCAAGACTGGCCAGAATCGGAGCCGGGTTCTCCTGACCGTAAGGCGCAAGCGCCTCAACCTCCCGGACAACATCCGGCGTCAGATTTGCAAGTTCAAGCTGCGCTTCAACCCTGACCCGCTCCCCCAATTCCTCAACCTTTAACCGTCTTTCCGCCAGCGCCTCCATCTTCCGGCGAAATTCATCCAGCCGTTCCGGTAAAACCCCGACGCCCACCGCTTTCTGGTGCCCACCAAAAGAAGTCAGGAGAGCACGACAGGATTAAACCGCCTCAAAAAGATGGAAACCCGGAATAGAGCGACCACTTCCTTTGGCCAGGTGCGGCGTGATTCCAAAAATAATGGCCGGCCGGTGGTAGCGGTCAACAATCTTTCCGGCAACGATACCAACCACGCCCGGATGCCAGTCCTCGTTCCCCAGAATAATTATGGAACGCTCGTCCAAGTTTTGCTCTTCAATTTCGCGGCAAACCGCTTCCAGTACTTTCTGCCCCAACCGTTGCCGCTTCCGGTTGCCCTGCTCTAGCATTTCCGCGCTGGCCGCACGCTCCGATTCACTTTCGGTCAAAAACAACTGAAGAGCCAAATCAGCGTTGGAAAGACGTCCGGCCGCATTAATCCTCGGACCGATAATCCAGCCTACTGTCTGTGTATCAACGCGGCCGGGCTTGACTCCGGCCTGGCGGAAAAGTTCGCGGAAAGCGGGACGGGGCGAATGACGAAGTATTTCCAAACCCAGTCGGGTGAGAATACGGCTTTCTCCCCGGAGCGGCGACAGGTCCGCGATGGTGCCGGTGGCAACCAGGTCAAGGTAATCTCTCCCCACCTGGTCCTCGGAAAAATGAAACCTGTTCCCTCGCTGCGACAGGGCAACCGCCCGGACCAGTTCAAAAGCCACCCCTACGCCGGAAAGGCTTTTGAACTCCTCTTTCCGACCCAGGTGCGGATTTACCAACGGCACACCCCTTGGAATATGGTCAGCCGGCAGATGATGGTCGGTGATGATAACGTCAAGATTAATTTCTTTCGCATTTTCTACCACGGCCGCCGCGCCAATTCCGCAGTCAACCGAAATTACCAGCCCTACTCCGCTCTTCTTCTTAGCTTCGCGTAAAGGGTTAAAGTGCAGGCCGTAGCCTTCTTCAATCCGGTGGGGGATAAAAGTAGTAACCGGCAGACCCGCTTCGCGTAAAAAAAGAGTCAACAGCGCGGTGGCCGTTACGCCGTCGGCATCGTAATCGCCGTAAACCAGAACCGGCTCTTTGTTCTTCAGGGCTGTTCCGACCCGGGCCGCAGCCGCTTCCATGCCGGGCAGGTCAAATGGGTCGGAAAGATTACCAAAATCGGGATTGAGAAAGTTTTTTCCTTCCCGGGCGTTTACGATACCGCGATTTATCAACAGAGAGGCTAAAAAAGGCGAGATGGCCAGTTTTTGGGCCAGGTCTGACTTAAGATTTTCATCCTGCGTAATAAATTCCCAGACCTTATTATCCATCAAAGGTCAGGCTTCGCCCAGGCGAGCAGTTCTTCCGAAGTTATCTCCGAGGGGTTAATCTCCTCAAAACGTTTTTCGCCGACCAGGAGCGCCGGGATGCGGCCGATATTATGATAAGCCATTTCAACCATACCGTCGGTGGTTCCGATGTCATAATAAGTAAAAGGAAAGGAGAGGTGGGTAAGTTTCCGCTTCCATCCTTCACAAAGCGCACAGCCTTCTTTTCCAAATAAAAGAATTTTCGTCATCTTCTTTTCTTTCGATCAATCGTTATCCCGGCTTCAGCCAATATGCTCCGGGCAAACTCATCCGGGTAATCGCCGGCAATCACGAGCCGGCTAATCTTGCAGTTGATAAGCATCTTGGCGCAGGTAACGCAGGGCTGACAGGTGACGTAAAGAGTCGCCCCGGTAATCGGCACACCGTAAAGAGCGGCCTGAATTATGGCGTTCTGCTCCGCGTGCAATCCCCGGCATAATTCCTGCCGTTCTCCGGAGGGAATCCCCCGCTCCTCGCGCAAGCACCCGATGTCAAGACAATGCCTGAGGTTGGCCGGGGCGCCGTTGTAACCGGTGGTCAGGATGCGTTTTTCGCGCACCAGAACTGCGCCCACCTGGCGCCGCCGGCAGGTGGAACGGGTGGCAACCAAATCGGCAATCTCCAAAAAATAGCTGTCCCAGTCCGGCCGTTTTTTCTGCATTTAGTCTAACTCGTTTTAATTGGACGCAGATTATCACAGATTACCGCAGAGAACGCGGAACACGCAGAGAATTACAAAGATTATCAATTGTTGTTTTGTTAAGTTTTTCGGGTCTTCCGGTTTTAGTGTGGGTGAATTTCACGGATTTATGTCACCTCAATGAACGATGTTAATATTTTCAGCTTCAGATATTCCATGTCTCGGATGCCATAGGAGCGCCGTTGAATGATCCGGATCTTGTTATTGAGAC
>JAHJUB010000108.1 GCA_018829455.1 Candidatus Omnitrophota bacterium | reverse complement strand
TTGCCTTTACCGCCGACCCGGCCGGCGTTGTTTTTCCCGCAGCGGGCGCTGCCTTCCTCGCTCTCACTTCCGCTAAATCGGAAAGAGTCAAGCCCCGTTCCTTGAGGGCTGCAATCGCCGCCCGCAACCCTTCCGCTTCAACGGTACCGGAAATAATTTTCCCTTTTGCATCAAAACCGCTATATTTAAAGGTTCCCATGTTTAAGCGTAACCGTGAATTTCATGACCGACTTCCCCGATCGTGGTTATTCCCGTCAGAATCTTTTCCTGGCCATCCACAGCCATGGTGTGCATTCCTTGTTCCACGGCCTTTTTCCGAATTTCACTCAGTGGTTTTCGGGCGACAACCATTGCCCACAATTCCTCGTTAGGCACCAGGACCTCAAAAAGGGCGGTTCTGCCCCGGAATCCGCCCTTACAACGCGTGCAACCCCGGGGTTGATAAAATTTCCGGTCTTTAACCTCTTCCGGTTTAAAACCAACTTCCATCAATTCCAACTCATTTGGCGTATATTCCAACTTACATTCCGGACAAAGTGTTCGCACTAGGCGCTGTCCGATAATACCGATAATTGTGGAAGAAAGGAGGTAGGGTTCAATCGTCATATCCATTAACCGGGTAATCGCGCTGGGCGCGTCGTTGGTGTGCAGGGAGGAGACTACCAGGTGTCCGGTCAGACTGGCCTGAATGGCGATTTCCGCCGTTTCCAAATCCCGAATTTCTCCCACAAAGATAATATCCGGGTCCTGACGCAGAATAGAGCGGAGACAAGAGGAAAAGGTAAGCCCGATCTTTTCCCTGATTGGCACCTGGATGGCGCCGGGCAGGCGATACTCCACCGGGTCCTCGGTTGTAATCAATTTGATGTCCGGCGAGTTAAGTTTTTTGAGGGACGCGTAAAGGGTGGTGGTCTTTCCGCAGCCGGTGGGACCGGTTGCCAGCATAATTCCCTGCGGCACCTTAATCAGGTTTTCAATCTTTTCCTGGTCACCGGGACACAACCCGATGTTATCCAGACGGAAATCAACCCGGGTCCGGTCCAGGACGCGCACCGCCAGACATTCCCCGAAAACCGTCGGAACGGTAGAAAGACGCAGGTCAAGGTCCCGGCCGCCCGTGTGAAATTCCAGGCGTCCGTCCTGGGGAAGCCGCCTTTCCGAGATATCCATTCCGGACATAATCTTGAACCGGCAAAAAAGTCCGAAAGCCAAATCCTTGTGCGGGTGAACCAAATCGTAGAGTTTTCCGTCCACGCGATAACGCACCCGAAAATCATTTTCAAAAGGTTCCAGATGTATATCGCTGGCATTGTCCTTGCATACCTGAAGGAGAATTACGTTAAAGAGACTGGTAACCGGCGGCTGGTTGGCCAGTTCTTCCAAAGTGGAAACGTCGATTATTTGGCCGGCGCCAACTTTTACTCCAAGGTCAACGTCCCTTTCTGTGAAATAATCCATGATGTCACTGACGGACATTGTCTCCCGGCCGTAATATTTCTCCAGGGCGGCATCAAGCTCTTTCGGGTCAGCCAACACCATCTTTACCTTTAGACCAATGACGAAACGAATCTTTTCCTGGACGAAATCGTTTAAAACGTCGTTGACCGCAATGATGACCGTTTCTCCGCCTTCCTGACCCACCGGGAGAACCTGGTAGGTCTTCGCAACCACGCCCGGAATTAATTTGATTATGTTCGGGGGGATATTTTTTTGGGCGAGGTCGATCGTTTCTACGCCGCTCTGCACCGAAAGCACCCGGCGCAGAGCATTTTCATCCACCAGGTGGAGGTCAACCAGGGTCCGCCCCAGGAATTTTCCGGTGCGTTGCTGCTCTTCTAACGCAACTAACAATTGCTCCTCGGATATCAGGTTCATCTCCTTCAGGACTTGACCTAAAAGTTTTTTAGCCATAATTTACTCGTAGCCGCAGAGCGTTAGCTCTGCTATACTTTAGGCGCTGGCGCTGTTTCCTGGTCAACCGACACCATGCGCTTTTCCAACTGTTCCCCGTCGTAAGAGGCTTCAGCCGCCTCTCGGTGAGTTATTATACCGCAAAAATACGCCTCCAGTAAAGACTGGTCCATAGTTTTCATGCCATATTTCATTCCGGTCTGAATCTCGGAGACGATTCGGTAGGTTTTCTTTTCCCGGATGAGGTTGCCGATTGCGGCCGTGGCAACCATTATCTCGTAAACCGCAATGCGCCCCTTTTTGTCGGACCGGGTCAAAAGCTGCTGCGAAACAACCGCTAAGATGGAAGCCGAAAGCATCACCCGGATCTGCTCCTGTTCTTCAATGGGAAACGATTCCACAATCCGGTCAACGGTGCGGGAGGCGCCGGTAGTGTGCAGAGTCGCAAAAACAAGGTGCCCGGTTTCGGCCGCGGTTATCGCCGCCCGAATTGTTTCGGTGTCGCGCATTTCACCGACCAGAAATACATCCGGGTCCTGCCGCAAACCCCTCCTCAAACCCTCGGAGAAATTTGGCAGGTCAACCCCTAACTCCCGCTGGGAAATAATACATTTTTTGTGCTGATGATAATATTCAATCGGGTCCTCAATGGTAATAATGTGCCGTTCCATCGTTTCGTTAATATAGTTAATCATGGTTGCCAGGGTGGTAGTTTTTCCGCAACCGGTCGGACCGGTTATCAGGAAAAGCCCCCGGGGCCGACTCAGGAGCTCAACTACCTTTGGACCAAGACCCAGATATTCAAAAGAAAAAAACTTATAAGGAATAAGCCGCAGGGCGATTGCAATCTCGCCTTTCTGACGATAAACAGCCACCCGGAACCGGGCCAAGTCCTTAAAAGCGAATCCGAAATCGGTGCTGCCGACTTTAGCCAACTCTTCTTGGTGCTGATGGGAAGTAATTGCTTTCATATAACCAACGGTCTCTTCCGGGGTAAGCGGCTCCCGGTCCATATTCACCAAGCCTCCGTGCAGCCGCATCGTCGGCGGGCGATGAGAGTGAATATGCAAATCGGATGCATCTTCTTTAATAATTCGCGCCAATAGTTCGTCTAACGGCAAAGCCATGTTCCCTCCTTCTTAATCCAGCCCGGTGGTCGAAATCACTTCCTCGTAAGTGGTTATCCCTTTTTTTACTTTGAGTAATCCGTCTTCACCCATCGTGCGCATACCGGAGCGGCGAGCGGCGAGCCTTATTTCGCTGCTGGACGCTTTGCACAAAATCAACTGCCGTATTTCATCATTCACAATGAAGATTTCAAATATACCTTTTCGGCTGCGGAAACCGGTATTGTTGCAGTAATCACAACCGCCGGGCCGGCAGATGTCAACCTTTTCATCCGGTTTTATCCGCAAAAGTTCTTTCTCCGCCTCGGTCGGCTGATCGTGAACTTTACAGGAGGAACAGAGCAGCCGGACCAGCCGCTGAGCCATTACACCCTGGAGCGAGGAAGCCACCAGAAACGGCGCGACCCCGAGGTCAATCAACCGGGTGGCAGCGGCGGTGGCGTCATTAGTGTGCAGGGTGGAAAAAACCAGGTGACCGGTCAGGGCGGCGCGTAAAGCGATATCCGCCGTTTCAAAATCACGGATCTCACCAACCAGGATTACATCCGGCGCCTGGCGCAAAAGGCTGCGCAGAATCAAAGAAAAAGTCAGGCCTATATCAGGCCGCACCGGGGTCTGATTAATTCCGGCGATCTGGTATTCCACCGGCTCTTCCACGGTCATAAGTTTACGGTCGGTGGTGTTAAGCGATGACAGGGAAGTATAAAGAGTCGTTGTCTTGCCGCTTCCGGTTGGCCCGGTTACCAGAACGATACCTCCGGAATAACGGAGTAACTCGTTCCACTTTGCTTCGTCATCGGCCAAGAATCCCAATTGGTTCATGTTGAGTAACATCGAACTTTTATCCAGGATTCTCATTACGATGCTCTCACCGTAAATCCCCGGCAAAGCGCTGACGCGTAAATCAATCTGCCGACCACTGGTCCGGATCTGAATCCGACCGTCTTGAGGCAGCCGTTTTTCGGCCAGGTCCATTCCCGCCATCAATTTAAACCGGGCGATCAAAGAACTCTGAAGAGTACGCGGTGGGCTGATGGCTTCATGAAGGATGCCGTCGATTCGGTAGCGAATCCGGAACAAATCCTCCAGAGGTTCTACGTGAATATCGCTGGAACGTTTATTAAGAGCATCGTTAATAATTGCGTTTGCCAACCGGATGACCGGCGCCTCAATAATAACTCCTTTCTCTTCTTTTTGTGGCGTGCCGAACACAATAAGACTGTCCCCATCAATTTCTCCGGTATAACCCTTGTCCACCTTCCCTAAAATAGAAATAAAGTCCTCTTTTTCCAGACCGTAAAATTTACCCAAAAAAGCTTCAATACTCTCACGATTGGTAATTTCCAGCCTTAACTTATGAATATTCAGGAAGGTTTTCAGGTTGTCAATGACCAGGTAGTTTAACGGTTCGTCGGTTGCCAGAACCAGCGTTTCACCGTCAAGTTCAATTGGCACAACACGGTGTTCCCGGGCAAAACTGGAGGCCACTTTTCCAATAACAGTGGGAGGTATTTCGGAAAAAGTTAGCGGCGCCGGGGTTATTCCAATCTGAGATAATAAAGAAACGCTGGAGCTTGACCCGGTAAGATAGCCTAGATCATTCAGAATCTTCTTGATAGGCCCGGATTTCAACAACTGCTCTTTAACCGCCGCATCTATCTGTTTACGGCTCAAAAGCCCGATATTTTCAAGAACCCCTCTAATTTTGCTGGCGGTAAGCATAGTATTATTTAACGGTAATAGTCAAGTTCAAATTAGGCAAAGCTTCGCTTTGCCGCTACAAAAAATTCCTAGGCCATTAAGTCACATCCGTTCCGGAGCATGTACGTTAAGCAAGAAAAGTCCTTTCTTTAAGATGCTTTCCAAACCCGAAACCAGGGATAGCCGGGCCAGCGTCAGGTTTTCATCGGGACCGACTATCTGGCAACGCTGGTAATACTGGTGGAAGGTTTTTACCAGCGAAAGAAGGTACGATAGCAGGATTTGCGGCTCCAAATTTTGCGCCGCAACCAGAACCGACGGACCAAACCGGCTCAACAACAGCATCAGTTCCAACTCCTCCGGTTCCTGAAGTAAACTCAAATTAACCTGGGCCGGGTCAAGGCTGACGTCCGGCATCTTTTCCTGTTGATACCGGAAGATGGAGGCGATGCGCGCCGTCGCATACTGCAGATAGAAAATGGGGTTTTCCGCGGAATCCTTTTTGGCCAGCTCCAGGTCAAAATCAAGGTGGCTGTTGGCTTTCCGGGAGAGAAAAAAGAACCGGGTCACGTCTGGGGACAGTTCTTCCGTTAAAACCGAAAGCGGTAAAAATTCTCCCCGGCGTGTTGACATTTTCAGTTTTTCCCCGCCCCGGTAAATGGTCGTTAACTGAACGATGATAATCTTGATTTTCTCCGGGTCAAAACCTAAAAAGGAGACGCCTGCTTTCAACCGGTTAACGTAACCGTAATGGTCCGGACCCCAAAAATTTATAATCAGGTCGTATCCTTTTTGAAATTTAACCCGGTGGTACGCCAAATCCGGCGCCAGGTAAGTGTAAGAACCGTCTTTCTTGCGCAAAACCCGGTCCTTGTCGTCACCGAAAGGAGTGGTCTTCAGAAAGAGGGCGCCTTCGGAAACATACGTCACGCCCAACTCTTTTAGGATACGGAGAGTTTCCAGAACCAGGCCCTGTTCGGTCAGTTCGCGCTGGCTCTGATACGAGTCAAAAGCAACCCCAAAATCAAGCAGATCGCACTTGATGCCTTCCAGAATTTCCTGCATCGCCGCCCGGCTGAAAAATCCGGATTCCTTCTCCTTTACGGTTGGGCCGAATTCAGATACCAGTTTTTGCGCGAGAGGGACCAGATATTCGCCCTGGTAACCATCCTCCGGAATTAATAGTTCTTCCCCCAAAATCTCTCTACAGCGAGCCTTCAGGGATTCACCCAGAAGGTCAATCTGGCGGCCTTCGTCATTTAAATAATATTCTCTGGTCACCCGGTAACCGCTGTAGGCCAGGATTCGGCCGAGCGCCTCACCGAAAGCAGCCTGTCTTCCGTGGGCAATCGTAAGGGGCCCGGTCGGATTGGCGCTTACAAACTCCAGCAGGACCCTTTTACCCTGACCGATATCTTCAATGCCGACTTCATTGTTTTTAATAATTGACCTCAATCTTTCCTGCAGCGCTTCCGGATTAAGGTGAAAATTCAGAAAAACAGGGAGAACAATGTCAATTTTTTTTATGGATACGCAACCCCGGTTTCTTAAAACCGTGCCCAATGTTTGGGAAAACTCTTGAAATAATTGTTCCCGCGGCAGGGTAGAGGGTATCCGGCTCAAAATCGGAGTGCAATACTCTCCGTATCCCCTTTCTCGAGGAATGGTAACGTCGTTCTTTTGCACCGAATAGTCTTTTGTGATAATTTTCTGCCTGCGAAAAATATCAACGGTTTCCTGTAAAGCGCCTACCAGTTCTTGGATTATATCAGTCATGATTTTTTCGATTCCGCTTTCAAACTATCCAGGATATCTTCCACTTTTTCCACCCGGAGCAGTTCTTCGTCCAGGACGAATTCAATCTTCGGTTGAAAACGCAAACGGAGATTGCGAGCCAGGGCGCGTTTTAAGAACGGTGTATTATTCGTCAGTATCTTTTCGGCCTGGATGCGTTCCGCTTCGCTCCCAATGGAAGTAAAATAAACCCTGGCATTACGTAAATCCGGGGAAATGGTAACATTAGTAACGATTATCTTCCAGGCCTCAGGGTCCAGGACTTCCTTCTGGAGAGAATCCGCCAGGATGCGGTGAATTTTGCCGGCTACTCTTAACGGTCTGTGCTTCATCTGGGTGTATTTGGTATCATTTGTAGTCGCCAACCTTGGTTGGCTCTGTTAACCACGCCAAGCAATCTTGGCAACTACTTAATTATTATAGTATAATTTAAGTGATTTTACAAAAGAGAACAACCATGAAAAAACGAATCCTGAGAGAAATTGCCGCTTTCGCATACGGCACCACCGGTCTTTTTCTAATTATCTCCCTATTTTCTTACTCGGCCTTTGACCCCACTTTTTACCCTTTCACCAACTACCCCGTCAATTCCGTGCCCCAGAACCTGGGAGGTTACGCCGGTTCGTTTCTGGCCGGTTTTCTCCTGAATGTCTTTGGTTGGCCGGCCTTTCTCTTTCCGGTTGCCCTCTTCTTTTACGCTTATCAAACCTATCAAAAAGAAGAGGTTGTTCCGCCGGAACGGGTCGTCTTCGTCTGTCTTGCGGTAATTATTGCCGGCGGACTTCTGGGTCTTCTTGCCAATCCGGTGATTTTGGAAAACTTGACACCGTCCGGGAGAAATTTTGCCTCCTTCCCGGCCGGCGGAATTTTAGGTTATTTTCTGGCCGAACACGGGAGCAACCTTTTCGGAAAAACCGGTCTGGCAATTATTCTGCTGGCGGGTTTGGTTGTTTTGCTTTCCGTAACCTTTAACATCCCTCTTTCCCGGTTCAAACCAAAACTTCAATTTGAAAGTACCTCCCGGCCCGCCCTAAAAAAGAAAGAGCCGCTAATAAAAGAATCGGTTTTTGTGCCGGCGACGAAACTGGAAGCGCCGTCGGTTAATTCGTCAAAAATACGCGCCCGAAAAGAGCGAAACGAAAAAACAGAGGAAATACCAACCGCCGTAACGCCTGTTTCCACCAGCTTCACCCTGCCGACTCCGGACATTCTTTCTCCGGTTGTTGCCGAAGAACAAGCCCACCTTGACCTTGACCGTTACCGGAGCGTAATTGAAGACACCATCGCGGATTTTGGAATCATGGTAAAGGTGGTGGAATGCAACCAGGGACCCACCATCACGATGTTTGAACTGGAACTTTCACCCGGAGTCATGCCGCAACGCATCGTCAGTCTTTCCGATAACCTGGCGATGGCTTTGCGGGCAACCAGTGTCCGCGTCGTGCCATTGCCCGGAAAATCAACCCTGGGCGTAGAAGTTCCCAATCCGAAGATGTCCATCGTTCAAATGTCAGAAATCATCTCCGCGCCGGAGTTCATCCAGCACCGTTCCAAATTGGCCCTGGCCCTGGGAAAAGATACGCTGGGTCGGCCGCTGGTCGCAGACCTGCGCAATATGCCCCATCTTTTAATTGCCGGCGCCACCGGCAGCGGCAAAAGCGTTTGTCTGAACAGTCTGCTCATCTCCCTTCTTTTCCGGACTACTCCGGAAGAAACCCAATTCCTGCTGATTGACCCCAAAATGGTTGAAATGACCATTTATCGGGATATTCCGCACCTGCTTCTTCCGGTCATTACGGAAACTAAAAGCGCCATTGAGGCCTTAAAATGGATGGTGGGCGAAATGGAACGACGTTACCGGCTCTTTTCCCAAAACAACGCCCGCAGTATCGATATTTATAACAGCCGCGACGTGGAGCGTATTCCCTACATCGTGGTGGTGGTGGACGAACTGGCCGATTTAATCACGGTGGCGCGCACCGAAGTGGAATTAAGCATCATCCGGCTTTCTCAGTTAGCGCGTTCCGCCGGCATTCACCTCATTATCGCCACCCAGCGGCCTTCGGTTAACGTCATTACCGGGGTAATTAAAGCCAATTTCCCGGTCCGAATCGCTTTTCAGGTTGCCTCCAAGGTTGACAGCCGGACCATTCTTGATGCCAACGGCGCCGAAAAACTTCTGGGCCGCGGAGACATGCTGTACCTTTCGCCGACCGGACTCCATCCCATCAGGGCTCAAGGTTGTTATCTGCCGGATTCCGAAATTGAGAAGGTAAGCGAATTCTGGAAAAAACAAGGCAAGGGCCCCACTTACGATTTGGACTTTATCCGGGAAAGTAACGGAGAAGAGGGGTCCGAACAATTTGCCGGTGAAGACCCGCTCTTTGACGAAGCGGTCCAGATTGTCCTGACGCACCAGTCCGCTTCCATTTCGCTTCTCCAAAGAAAACTTAAGATTGGTTTTAACCGTGCGGCCCGGTTGATAGAGGAGATGGAAAGTCAGGGTATCGTGGGTACGTACCGCGACGGCAAGCCGCGGGAAATCCTCCGCTGAATTGTCATTGCGAGCGTATTTTGCGCGGCAATCTCGTATTTACGGAACGTTCTTTAAATCAAATACGAAATCCAGCGGCGCCTCCTTCGGTTTTACAATCCGCAAAGTAATCTTACCCTTCTCTTGGAGAATATCGGCCGGGAAATATAACTTTTGCCGGCTGGATATCGTATATTCTCTTGCCATGTCATACCCCTGGTGAAAAGTTTTAAGAATCGGAATTTCCCGGCCGTCTTTCAAAAGCGCCGCTTTGTAGTCACGGTCAAAACCGTCATCGCTGCCGTAAAGAGTAACTTCAAAATAAGAGTCTTTGTGGTTTTCCGCGCAAAGACGGCAAAGGACTTCGGTATCCATATCAGAATTATCCCGGGCCGAGTTCCGGGCCATCAAAGATAGGCAGTGATACGGCGTAAAAATGGCCGCGCTCCCCTTATCAGAACCGTAGCCCAGAAAAACGGTCCAGGGCTTTTCAAAATCAACCAGTAAATCGTCTTTGCGGCTCTTCCCGTAATTAATCGCCGCGCTGATTTCCGCAGCGGTCATTGCGAGGCGTGCATTTAGCGCCGTGGCAATCTCATTTTTAACGGGTTTTCTCTGTGCCAGAAAAACCAACGCTCCGACAACCACAACTGCAATAATCGCCACCAACCATACCTTTTTCATCTTACCCTCCGTCCTTAAGTTTAGGCGAGCGAAATGAGCTGGGCTTTTTCATCCCGCAGGTACTTTTTCAAATCCCGCTTCCGGTTAGGTATCTTTCCGTCCAGAACCAGACGTTCCAGTTCCGATTTAACCTTGCCCACTAACGGACTGGCTTTAATCTCCAACAATTTCATGATTTCGTTACCGTCAATAACCAATCTAAAGACCGCGGTCCGCTGTTCCTTCTTCCATTCCCGAATTTTGTTTTCCAAATCGGCTATATCGGCCAGACCTTTGCGGACCTTCCCTTCATTTTTACTGGTCAGGTCCGCGGCGGTCAGGATAAAAAGGCTTTTCAGGTCTTGGCCGCAATCGTTGACCAGGTGGTTTATCGCCCGGTTGCTGGCGCCTTCTTCGTTTACTCCGGCGCCGGCCAGGTAATGGGGCCGGAGATGAAGTTCAATCAATTTGTAAATTTTCTCCCGGGCCGGACTTCCGACATTAAACCGCCGCGCCACCTCCAACCAGATTCTGGCGCCCTTGATGGGATGGTCGTGAAAGGTCCATCCCTCACCGGGAATAAACTTCTGAGTACTTGGTTTGCCGACATCATGAAAGAGCGCGGCAAACCGGGTGGGCAAATCATTCGTCCGGCGGCTGACCCGGTCCAAGACAATCAGGGTGTGGCGGAAAACATCCTTGCAATTACGGTCATCGGCCGCTACTACATTCTTCAGGTTTTCAATCTCCGGTAAAACCAGCGGTAAAAGTTGCAAATGGTCCAGCAAAACTATCCCGGCGGCCGGCTGCGGTGTATCCATGGTCCGCAAAAACTCATCGGCAATTCGTTCCCGGCTCACAATCTTCAGGCGCTCCCGGTTGCGGATTATCGCGGCTTCGGTCTGGGGGTGAATCACAAAATTCAAACGGCTGGCAAAACGAACCGCCCGCAACATCCGCAAAGGGTCGTCAAAAAAAGTCTTATCCGGGTCAACCGGCGTCCGGAGTATCTTCGCCTTAATGTCTTCCCGACCTGCAAACAGGTCAATCATCTTTCCGTCTTTCAGCGAAAGAGCGAGGGCGTTGATGGTAAAATCCCTTCGTTTTAGGTCATCTTTCAATTCGGAGGCGACAATTTTCGGTTTCCGGGAGTGAACCAGGTAACTCTCTTTACGGCAGGTGGCAAACTCCAGGGTTATTTTTCCGCTCTGAAGCATGGCGGTTCCGAAACGGCTGTAAAAGACCGGCGGTTTCAGGGAAAGAAGTTTTGCCACTTTTCCGGCAAAGAGGATAGCGTCGCCTTCAATCACAAAATCAAGGTCATGACAGGCGCGGCGCAGAATCCGATCGCGCAGGTAACCGCCCACCAGATAGACCGGCCAGTTGTTCTCTCTCGCTAAATCCGAAATCGCGGCGATTATCTCTTTTTCCGTCATATAATATATTATACACCACTTTAACGTAGGGGTCGCATTTATGCGACCCGCGGGCTCGATGAATCGAGCCCCTACATAACTGCATCAATTTTATTATTGAAGGGGGTAAATTGAATTCGGTTCTCCGGGTATGTTAAAATATGAAATATGGGACGTCTGATTAGAATTTTTGATACCACTTTACGGGATGGCGAGCAATCGCCGGGCGCCAGTCTCACCGTACCAGACAAGGTACGTATCGCCCGGCAGCTGGAAGACCTCGGCGTAGACGTTATTGAAGCCGGTTTTCCCGTCTCTTCGCCGGGTGATTTCCAGTCGGTGCGGGAAGTGGGAAAGATAATTAAAAAATGCCAGGTGGCTGCGCTGGCGCGCGCCTTGCCGCAGGACATTGACGCCGGACTTAAAGCCCTGGAAACTGCGGCCAAACCCAGGCTTCACGTTTTTCTGGCTACTTCCAAAATCCACCGTCAGTATAAATTAGGCAAAGCCAAGTCAGAAATTTTACGGATTGCCGTGGAAGCGGTCAGCCGCGCCCGAAAAGGTGTTGCAGATGTGGAATTTTCTCCGGAAGACGCCACCCGCACCGAACCGAAATTCCTCCTGGAAGTTGCCGAAGCGGTGGCTGAAGCCGGCGCCGGAACCATCAACATACCGGATACCGTCGGTTACACGGTCCCGGAAGAGTTCGGAAAGTTAATCGCTTTCCTGCGCGCCCGCCTTGACAAAAAAATCCGGATAAGCGTTCACTGTCACAACGACCTTGGCCTGGCGGTTGCCAATAGTTTAACAGCCCTGGCCGCCGGCGCCGACCAGGTTGAAGTAGCCATTAACGGCATCGGCGAGCGGGCCGGCAACGCCTCGCTGGAAGAGATTGCGGTCGGTCTTCACATCCGGCGCGATTCCTGGAAATTGGAGACCAACATCAACCTCGCGGAAATTTACCGTACCAGTCGGCTGGTCAGCAACCTGACCGGTCTGATTGTCCAGAGAAACAAGGCGGTTGTCGGTGAAAACGCGTTTGCCCACGAGGCCGGTATCCACCAGGATGGAATACTGAAGGACCGCCGGACCTATGAAATAATAGAACCATCGCTAATCGGCGTCCCGGAAAGCGTGCTTGTTTTAGGCAAGCATTCCGGACGGCACGCCCTGGCAAACCGGTTGCTCCGGCTCGGTTACCGGCTCAAAGATACCGAACTGCAGAAGATATTTATCCGTTTCAAGGAATTAGCGGATAAGAAAAAAGAGGTTAACGACCAGGACCTGGTGGCGCTGATGGAAGAGGTCCTGATGCCCCTAACCGAAACCTATACCCTGGATTATCTTTCCACAACGTCCGGGACCAATACCGTTCCCATGGCTACGGTCCGCCTGAAGAAAGGCAAGGAAATTTTACAGGCGATTTCCTCCGGCGACGGACCGGTAGATGCCGCTTGTCATGCGGTTGACCAGTTGACCGGCATTTCGGCGCGGCTGACCGATTACCGCATTACCGCGGTGACCGGCGGCAAAGATGCGCTCGGAGAGGCTTCCCTGAAAATTGCTATTGATAACCGGGAAGTACCGGGTCGGGCGGTAAGCACCGATATCATTGAAGCCAGCGTTAAGGCATACCTGAATGCAGTTAACCGCCACCTTCAGAACAAGCGCATTAACTCCTAACAAATTACTTCTATGACGCTTACCGAAAAAATTCTGGCAAAAAAATCCGGACGGTCAGAACTTAAACCGGGCGAATTCGTTCTGGTTGACGTTGACCTGGGTTTCGCCAACGACCTGACCGGACCGCCGGCCATCAAGGAGTTTGAGAAGTACGGAGACAAGGTCTTTGCGCCGGAGAAAGTGGCCCTGATTCCGGACCATTTTACTCCCTGCAAAGACATTGACAGCGCCGGTCTGGTCCGGATACTGCGGGAGTTCAGTCGGAAACAGGGCATCAGCCGGTTTTACGAAATCGGCCGGATGGGCGTAGAACACGCGCTCCTGCCGGAAGAAGGGTTAATTCTGCCCGGAACAATAGTCATCGGCGCGGACAGCCATACCTGCACCCACGGCGCCCTCGGCGCTTTTGCAACCGGCGTTGGAAGCACCGACCTGGCTTTCTTTCTCCTGACCGGCAAAGCCTGGTTCCGGGTTCCGGAAACGATTGCCGTAGAATTTTCCGGAAAATTGCCGGAATGGGTCGGCGGCAAAGACTTAATTCTTTATCTTATTTCTAAAACCGGGGTGGACGGCGCCCGTTATAAATCTTTTGAATTTATCGGTCCGGTTGTTTCCCGTCTTCCGGTTGACGACCGTTTCTCTATGTGCAACATGGCGATTGAAGCCGGCGCTAAAAACGGTATTATCGCGCCGGACCGCATAACCCTGGATTACCTGCGCCAGGTAAATCCGGCCTGGGTTAACAGCCACCCTGATTTTACGCTGAACCCGGATTCCGGAGTCGTCTATTCAAAAAAAATAGAAATAGATGTTTCCAAACTGGAACCGTTTGTAGCTGCGCCTGATTTGCCTTCAAACGGTTACCCGGTCTCCCAACTTTCTGACGTCAAACTTGACCAGGTTCTAATCGGCTCCTGCACCAACGGAAGAATTTCGGATTTAAAAATAGCGGCCGGAATACTGAAAGGAAAAAAAGTGGCAAAAGGCCTGCGCCTGATTGTCATTCCGGCCACGCAAAAGATCTGGCAGGAAGCCCTAAAGGAGGGTTACCTGAACACATTTGTTGAGTCCGGCGCCGCGGTGAGTACGCCAACCTGCGGACCGTGCCTGGGCGGGCACATGGGCGTGCTGGCCGAAGGAGAAGTGGCGCTCGCAACCACCAACCGTAACTTTGTCGGACGGATGGGACATCCCAGGAGCAAGGTCTATCTTTCTTCGGCGGCCGTAGCCGCCGCCAGCGCCGTAACCGGCCGGATTACCCATCCTTCCGTTGTTTAGACAAAGTGTCATTGCGAGCGTATTTTGCGTGGCAATCTCAATCAAAAATATGAAACTCAAAGGCAAAACCTGGAAATTCGGCGACAATATCAATACCGACCTGATTATCCCGGCCCGGTACATGACCGCTTACGAAGCCGCGGAACTCGGTAAGCACTGTATGGAAGACGCGGACCCGGAATTTTCGAAAAAAGTACAGCCCGGAGACGTTATCATCGCCGGAGAAAATTTCGGCTGCGGCAGCAGCCGGGAACACGCGGTCCTGGCTTTGAAAGGCGCCGGCATCTCCGCGATAATCGCTAAATCATTTGCGCGCATCTTCTTCCGTAACGCCATTAATACCGGACTGCCGATTATCGAATCGCCGGAAGCCGCAGCTGCGATTAAGGAAGGCGCTGAAATCGTGATTGACCTGACCGCCGGACAGATTGAAGACAGAAGCGAAAACCAACATTTTACCATTAAAGAATTTCCAGAATTCTTAACCGAAATCGTGGAAAACGGAGGACTCTTAAGATGGGCAACCAAAGAAAAAAAGGAACCTATAAAATAGGCGTTATTCCCGGAGATGGAGTAGGGCCGGAGATAATCCGGGAAGGCCTGAAAGTTTTAGAGGCCGTCAGACAAAAATTCTCCCTTAAATTTGAATTAGTCAATTATGACTTCGGGGGAGAACGTTACCTGAAAACCGGAGAAATTCTGCCGGACAGCGCGATTGAGGAGTTCCGTAAACTGGACGCGATCTATCTGGGTGCGGTTGGCCACCCGGACGTAAAGCCCGGCATCCTGGAACACGGCCTGCTTTTGAAACTGCGCTTTGCTCTTGACCAGTACATAAACCTGAGACCGGTTAAACTTTATCCGGGAGTCTGGACGCCGATCAAAGATAAAGGACCGGAACAGATAGATTACGTCGTAGTGCGCGAAAATACCGAGGGCGCCTACACCGGAATGGGCGGTTGTTTTAAAAAAGGGACGCCGGATGAGATTGCGGTTCAGGAAGACGTTAACACCCGCAAAGGCGTGGAACGCTGCATCCGTTACGCTTACAAGGTATGCCAGCGCCGCAACCGGCTGAAAAAAATAACCTGCTGCGATAAAGCCAACGTCCTTACCTACGCCGGGGACCTCTGGCGCCGAACCTTGGTTGAAGTGGGCCGCGATTTTCCGGACATCAAACAGGATTATGCTTTTGTGGACGCCACCACGATGTGGATGATTAAAAATCCGGAATGGTTTGACGTAATCGTTACCAACAATATGTTCGGGGACATCATCACCGACCTGGCCGCGGTAACCCAGGGCGGTCTGGGAATTGCGGCCGGCGGAAACATCAACCCGGAAGGCGTCTCAATGTTTGAGCCGATTCACGGTTCCGCACCCAAATACACCGGTCAAAACGTCATCTGTCCGGTCGCCACCATCGCGGCCGGCGGAATGATGCTTGATACGCTGGGAGAAACAGAGGCGGCTCTTGCCATCGAAGCCGCGGTTGCAAAAGCCACCGGCGAAGGCCACCTCAAGAGCCTGGAAGCGAAGAAGATGGGGATGTCCACCTCGGAAGCCGGCGACCTCCTGGCCCGCTTCATCTCCGGATAATATTC